>NZ_JBVVQA010000017.1:0-141368 GCF_055811455.1 Mesorhizobium sp. WSM4845 | reverse complement strand
ACGGTCTGCGGACCGCCCCGACGCTAGAGTGAGCAAGCCGCATAGGCGGGGCGACGTCCGCTCCTTGCCGCAATCACATCGTTCCGACAGGCGCGCATACGGCAAGTTTCCACCCAACCTAGTCCTCCAACGGCTTCTTCCGCGTGCAGAGCGGCTAAAAGCACGGGTCGCCTCGATTGCGCCATTTCCAGACATTCCCAACGCTTTTCGGGAGCGGACCTTCGCTTATCGTCCGAAACCGACCCCAAGCGGTCATCTGCGGTGCAGGCGATGAACGTCTCAATTGAGCCCATTCCAGACCTTCCGGTGCATGCACAGCAAAGGGCCTTGCGGCGATACAATGCCTCCGACTTCTGCTATGGTGCATTCCTCGGGCATAGGTGATCTTAAAACGCCGTCGTGGATCGCAAGCTTGCTGCCATTCTTGCTGCCGATGTGGTGGGCTACTCCGCGCTGATGGAGCGTGACGGCCAAGCAGGCGGCCGACGCGCGCATGTGGGCCGGGGTCCATTTTCGCTCCGATGTGGTTGCGGGCCAAAAGATCGGTGAGGGTGTGGCCGAGCAGGTCATAGCGTTCGCGGTTCCACCGCCCCAGCGGTGGGCGCGACGCTCGCCTTCGATTGGGGGCTCCTTGGGCTAAGCACTACGGAGCCCTAGGTTCCGTAGTGCTTAGCCCAGAGCTATCGGAAAAAGGTGGCCGAAGCGCACGGGGGAGAGTCGGATTGTCAACCGAGCATGTAGAGCGGCGACTTACGGCCATTCTAGCGGCCGACATCTCCGGCTACAGCCGGCTGATGGGCAACGACGAGGAAGGTACGCTCGCCCAGTTGAAGGCGCATCGGCGTGCTCTGGTCGACCGAAAGATCAACGAACACCGCGGGCGGATTGTCAAGACCACCGGCGATGGGATGCTGATCGAGTTCGCGAGTGTGGTCGAGGCCGTGCGCTGCGCCGTCGAGATCCAGCGCGGCATGGCGGAACGCAATGTCGCGGTGCCGGCAGGACAACGTATCGAGTTCCGCGTCGGCATCAATGTCGGCGACATCATCATCGAGGATGACGACATTTTCGGGGATGGCGTCAACGTGGCGGCTCGCTTGGAGGGGCTCGCGGAGCCTGGCGGCATCTGCGTCTCGGGCCGCGTGCAGGAAGACGTGCAAGGCAAGCTCGACATTGCCTTTGAGGATATCGGCGAACAGAAGCTCAAGAACATCGCTCGGCCAGTGCGCGCCTTTCGCGTGCGGCTCGACGCCACGGCCGCTCCGGCGCCCGCCGGCTGGCGCCGGGGATTGTTCGCCGCTCTGGCTCTGATGATTTTGCTTATTGTAGGCGCGCTGTGGGCCGGTCTTGGCTCTGAGTGGAAATTTCTCAGCATTCTGCGCTCTGGCGATCAATTCACAAAAAGTGCTGAAGTCAGCACGAAACCCGCGATCGCCATTCTCCCGTTCCTGAACCAGAGCGACGATTCGGCTCGTCAGTATTTCGCGGATGGATTGACGCAGGATATCATCAACGCACTGGGTCGGTTCTCCGCGCTGACCGTGATGTCGTGGAACGCTGTCTTCCCCTACAAGGGAAAGCCCGCAAGCCCGGAGGAGATCGGCCGCGGTCTCGCCGTCAGCTATCTGGTCGAAGGCAGCGTCCGCCAGACCGGCGACCGCGTGCGGGTCATCGCGCAACTCGTCGACACAAGGCAGGGACGGGTGATTTGGTCTGCACGCTTCGAGGAGGCGCTGGCGGACGTGTTCGCGCTGCAGGACAACATTGTCACTCGCATCGTCAGAGTCCTGGCGATTCGCGTGACCCAGATCGAACAAAATCGGGTGTTCGCGAAGCCAACCGAAAATCTCGCAGCCTATGATTACGTGCTGCGCGCCAGGCCGGCATTGCAGAGCCCGACGCATGCAAACAATGTGGAGGCGCGCGCCCTGCTCAGACGCGCCATCGAGCTTGACCCGAACTACGCTGCTGCATATGCGGCACTTGCCGAAACCTATCACATTGCCAGCTCGATGGGCTGGGCGGAATCGCCAACCGCCTTCCTGAGCCGTGCCGAGGAACTGGCAATCAAGGCGCTGAGCCTTGATGATTCCGACGTGCGCGCGCGCATCACTCTCGGCCACATCCACCTCTTTCGTCAGAGATACAACCAGGCAGAGGTTGAGATCGAGCGCGCCATTGCGATCAATCCGAACGATGCTCACGGCCTCGCCGGGCGCGGCACCATCCTGTTGTGGCTGGGACAGACGGATGCGGCGATCGAGGCCTTGGAGCAGGCGCAGCGTATCGACCCCGATCTCAATGCGATCGATCGCTTTGCGCTGAGCCTGGCCTACTATCTGAAACGGCGTTACGACGCGGCGATCGAACAGGCGGAACTTAGTCTTCGAACAACCGCAGGCGCGAACTTCAGCCGTATCCTGCTGGCGGCCGCCTATGCACAAGTCGATCGAGCGGAGGACGCCGCGCGTGTCGTGACGATGATACGCCGCATCGACCCAACCTTCGACCCGCAGGAGTTCGGAACCAAGTTTCTAAGCTCTGGCGATCTCGAACATCTGCGCGACGGATTCCGCAAGGCCCGCCTCTACCCCGTCACAGGCGACCTGCCACCGGCCGAGAGAATGAACCGCTAATGTCCTTGAAGTAGCGCGCGGTTCTGGTTGGCCTTCGCGATGTTCGCAGCAAGGTCCTGCTGGAAGAGCGCGGGTCCCATCGGGGCCGGTTTGCCGAAAATATAAAGCTTTCCGTCGCTGATCAGCCAGTTCTCCGGGTTGGCCTCGTCGAGCTCGCCCAGGGCCAGCGCCATTGCACAAAAATTTCCGAACTCTGGCGCGTAGCGAACAGGGTTGGCCTTGAAAAGCTCGCGATGCTCGGCGTTCGCGAACAGGTAGCGGTGCTCATCCCATTCGTACTCGATCTCCGGCAGCCCGCGCGTGGGGCTTCCGATGGTGAAATAGGCGACTGGGTCATAACCCTTGATCGCCAGCGGAACCGCTTCCGTGGCAAAAGAGGGCATCGAGGTCGCAAACAGGGCGGCTGTGACCGCCAGAACGAAGCGAATGGCATTTCGCCGAGAGACATTGTGCATGGCGAATTCCCTGATTTGACCGTCCCGGGCCGCTACCAGCCCCGCGGCAAGCGAAACCGTCTGCGCCATTCCGTTCGGGCACTAATTATCGCTCTTGTAGCGCTGGGCCGCAACACGTTTCGCAGGGGAACGGCAACTTGGAAGCCCTGTTGCGTCTCAGGTCCACAAAGCGTCAGAAGATGAAGGCGCGTGGCGCCTGCAACTTTCTGATACGTGGCGAACAAAGTTCCGTTCTACCCTTTGGCCTCGACCGGCGATCGGCAAAGAAGGTTTCGAACGGGTCGAGCAGGTGTCCTCTCCTTCCGCTAGTCAGCTCCGTCCTTTCTCGCCCGCTCGATGAATTTCTCCGCGACCGCTTTACCGAGTGCGGCACCGGCCTTGTTGTCCATCTCATAGTGGATGCCGGCCCAGACGCGCGAATCGCCGGCCTCTTTGCCAACTTTGCGGATGAACTCCGCATGGCCGGGAAACAGGTATGCCAGGACCTCGCATCGGGCAGTCGAGAGCGTGGAGTGGTTCGACGGATAACTGGGATGGGCTGGCACTGCGAACAGGGGAGTGATGCTCGTGTCAAGCATGTTAGGCCGCAGATACCAATAGGCGTACTTCCCGTCGTTGCTTGCAATGTAGGCGTCGTAATAGACCGTTGCGAGCATCGCGTAAGCCCGCGCGGCACGCGGCGGGTTCGTATCCGTCTTGTCCTCGAACATCCACTTGCTGGCATAGTCATACCAGTCGGTGAACAGGCCGGATGGGCTTTGCCAGTAGAACGCTTTGTAGCTGTTAGGGAATTTTCGTTCAGACTGTCGGATTGCATCCATCTCGGCCTTTACGGCCGGGGACTGGCAGTCGGGCGGCGCCGGCGGCCTGAATTCATCGGGTGCAGCCAGCACGATCGGCTTCCAGTTTGGCATGTTTACATTGGCGGGTTTGTTCCCGACCCACATGCACGGCCCGGTCGGAACAGTGCCGCTCCACGCTGCATCGGAGCCATCGGCCTTTGCCCGCGCAATCACCTGCTCTGCGACCCTGCGCCCCAACTCCAGGCCGGCGGAAGAATCGCTTGGGAACTGGACACCGGCAAGGACACGCGACTGTGCCGCTTCTTCGGCCATTGCCTTGAACGACGATGTCTCTTCGGGAAAGAAATAAGAAAGAACGGTCGCGGCAGCTCCGGCGGCTGCGGCATGCTCGGAGGGATAGGAGGGACTCCGCGGCGGCGGCAGCGCAGTCGCCAGTGTCGCATCCGCCTCGCTCGGGCGCGGCCGATTGTAGAAGTACTTCGCGTCCCAGGCAGCAATGGTGGCGTCGTACATCGCCATCGTCAAATAGGAGTAGACGCGGTGCGCATTTGGAATCTGCTGGTTTTCGAGAAGGCGATTGTTGACCAGATCGATCCATCGGTACCCAGGCGAGCCGGCGTCCCAGAAGGTGATTTTGTCGGCGGCAGCCGGATCCTTTTGCGCCAAGAGATCCCGCATCTGTGCCAATTCGGCTGCTGCGGCGGAGGCGTCAGGCGGCGGCGGGACTCGGAAGTCCTCGCCAGACGTGATTACCCACGTCTTCCACGTTCCAGCCTCTGGTTCTATCAAATCCGATTGGGCGAAAGCGCAGTTCCCTGAAAAAAGGATTACTGCGCAGGCCTTGCCGAAACCGCTGAGCATGCGAGCCTCCCATAGGTGCCCCCGCCCAAAGACGGAAGTTTTTCCGTTTTCAAACCTTTATTTTAGCGAAGACTAATTATACTCCGAGACGCTGCCGGGTAAAAGGATAAAGTTAGAGCTCGGCAGCGTTGTGAAAGGGCACGTCCGAAGGCAACTGTTTTCCTGATTTGCACCCACTTCCTACCCTTGCCGATCACATTGACTGGCACTTTGACCAAGGCACAAGTCAGCACCGGGATCGTGTTCACGAAGTCAGCGTTCAAGCTGCAGTAGGGCAAACTGGGATGGGCTGGGAACTTGCGCGGTTACGCTATGCAATCGACTGATAGGTTGGCGGGACAGCGCCCCCCTCTGGCCTGCCGGCTTTCGTCGTTCGGAAAGCCAAGCAATTGGCTTTCCGTCCGCTGCGCGGACCACTCCTCAACCCCCACAAGGGGGGAGATCGGCAGCTTCAGCCTCGGCGCCCCTGCCCGCCTGACTCGACCTTCTGCTCGGCCGCAACAAGCATCTCGACAAACCTGGTCACCTTGGGCGGCCGGAACCTCGCGGCGGGGTAGACTGTGTAGATGCCTCCGGAGGGCAGCCGCCATTCGGGCAGGACCTGGACGAGCCGCCCCGTGGCCAACTCATCCCGCACCAAAAAATCCGGCAGCACCGACAGGCCGGCACCGGCGCGGACGGCCGCCAGCACTGCCGGCGTCGCGTCGATGGCGATCGTTGCCTGCATGCGCACGGTTTGCTCGTCATCGCCGCGCGAAAATTGCCAGAGCAGCGGTTCGCGCAGCGCCATGTTGGCGACGAAGGGCAGCCCGGCCAAGTCTTGCGGTTCGCCGGCCCTGAAGCGCCCGGCGAACTCGGCGCCGCACACCATGAATTGCCCAAATGTGCCGATGCGTCGTGCCTGCAGGCTGGAATCGGCCAGCCAGCCGACGCGGATCGCCACGTCCAATCCCCCGGAAGCCAGGTCGATCGTCTCATCGCCCAGCGTCAGCTCCACCCGGCAGGCGGGGTAGCGCGCGCTGAAGGCGGCGACCACCGGCACCACCGCCGAGGTGCCGTAATCGTTGGACGCGGCGATGCGCAGCGTGCCGGTCGGCTCGGCGGCGGCCTGCGCGAGCTCGTCGAAGGCATCCTCGGCCTGCTGCAGCACCTGCAGGCAGCGGGCATGGAATGTCCGGCCGGCCTCGGTCGGATGGACGCGCCGCGTCGTGCGGATCAGCAGCGTCGTTCCGACATCGCGCTCCAGCCGCGCCACCTGCTGGCTGACGACCGCCTTGGTGATGCCCAGCCGCTCGGCGGCCCGCGTGAACGAGCCGGCGTCGACCACCGCGGCGAAATAGGCCAGCCGGTTCAGGTTCATGCGTGGCTCATGGCTAGTGCGACCTTATTGTCAGGCAATGGCATACATTACGTCTATTTTGTTGGCCTTCAATACGCATTCGGCTTTTGCCATCTTCCTGAGGTCGAGGCTGCGCGGGACATGCGTTCGCCCGAATTTCCGCATTCTCAAGCCCAGGAGACTTCCATGTTCACACGGAGAGCCATCATGAAAACCACCCTCGCCGCCGGCGCTGCCGCCGTCTTCGCTCCCGCCGGGCTTGGCCATGCGGCTGGCGGGCTTTCCTGGAAACATTTTCCGGCCGGCGAAAACGGCTTCTTTCGCGCCCCGGTGCTGATCACCGGCGCCTCCGAGGTGCTGCTGATCGACGGCGGTTTCACCTATTCCGACGGCCGCGCCGTGGCCGAGGCGATCAAGGCGACCGGCAAGACACTCACCACCATCTATGTCAGCCAGTCCGACCCGGACTATTATTTCGGCCTCAAGCCGATCAAGCAGGTTTTTCCGCAGGCACGGGTGATCGCCGCTGCCGAGACGGTGGCCGCCATCAAGGGCAGCGTCGACAAGAAAATCGCGGTCTGGGGGCCGCAGCTCAAGGAGAATGGCCCACAGGCGCTCGCCGATGTTGTCATCCCAGAAGTCTTCGACGGCAAGACGCTCACCGTCGATGGCGAGACCATCGAGATCGTCGACGCCGAAGGCCTTGCCAACCGGCGCTATCTCTCGGTGCCGTCGCTGAATGCGGTGTTCGGCGGGGTGATGATTTTTTCGGGCGTGCATGTCTGGACTGCTGACACGTCGAGCAAGGAACAGCGCGCCGCCTGGCTCGCCAATCTCGAAAAGATTGTTGCCGCCAAGCCTGAAATCGTCGTGCCCGGCCACATGACGCCGCAGGCCGCCACCGACCTTTCGGGCGTCGAGCACACCAAAACCTATCTCATCGCCTTCGAGGAAGAACTGGCCAAGGCCAAGGACGCGGCCGCGCTCAAGGGCGCCATGGAAGCCCGTTTTCCCGGCCTCGGCATGGGCGTCGCGCTCGACATCGGCTCCAAGGTCGCCACCGGCGAGATGAAGTGGGGCTGAGAGCGCCTCGATCTGATCCGGGCGAGCGGCCTCGGCGCCTCATCCTGCAACGCTGGTGATTGGCGAAAGCGCCGATGACGGCCAATCTCCCCCCTTGAGGGGGAGATGCCCGGCAGGGTAGTGGGGGTCGGTTCGACCGGGCGCGCCCCCCTCTCTTGCGACAGTGGAGGTTGGCGCATTACGTGAGACGACCCCCTCTGGCCTGCCGGCCATCTCCCCCTCAAGGGGGGAGATCGGCAGCTTCGGCCCTCCGCGCTCATCTGCCTCACTGGAGGTTGGCGAGGAAGGAGATCCAGATCCAATGCCGCAGATCGCCAACAATGCCGCCGTCCGAAGCAGCGCAAAACTGTTCCTGTGCGGCGACGTGATGCTCGGGCGCGGCATCGACCAAATCCTCGCCAGCCCCGGCGATCCGCACCTTGGCGAGCGCTATGTCAAATCGGCGACGACCTATGTCGAGCTTGCCGAACGCGTCAACGGCCCGATCCCGAGAAAGGTCGACGAGGCGTATGTCTGGGGCGATGCGCTCAGCGAATTGGAGCGTGAAGCGCCCGATGCGCGGATCATCAATCTCGAGACCAGCATCACCACCAGCCTGTCCCTGGCGCCCAAGGGGATCAATTACAAGTTGAACCCGGCAAACATCGGCTGCCTAGCGGCGGCACGGATAGACTGCTGCGTGCTCGCCAACAACCATGTGCTCGACTGGGATGAGCCTGGCCTCGTCGAGACCCTCGAGACGCTTCGACTTGCCGGCCTCGCCTATGCCGGGGCCGGGGTTGACGCGGACGAGGCGGCCGCACCCGCCGTCATCGAACTGGCCGGCGGCGGCCGCGTGCTGGTCTTCGGCTTTGCGCTGGAGTCGAGCGGCGTTCCAGCTTCATGGGCAGCCGGAGCTTATAAGCCAGGCGTCAATTTGCTGGCGGATCTCTCGGCCCGGTCGCTCAAGCAGATCGCCCGCTCCGTGCTGGCCATAAAACAGCCTGGCGACCTCGCGGTGGCCTCGATCCACTGGGGCGGCAACTGGGGCTACCAGGTCCCGGCTGAACAACGCGCGCTTGCCCATGCTCTCATCGATGCCGCAGGTTTCGATGTCGTGCATGGGCACTCCTCCCATCATCCCAAGCCGATCGAAATCCATCACGGCCGGCTGATCCTCTACGGATGCGGCGACTTCCTCACCGACTATGAGGGAATCACCGGCAACGAAACGTTTCGTGGTGAGCTTGCGCTGATGTACCTGCCGCGGCTCGCCGTACCGGGCGGTACGCTTGTTTCGCTCGACCTGGTGCCGTTCCAGCTCGCCAGGTTCCGGCTAAACCGCGCCCTACGTGAAGATGCCGCCTGGCTCGCGGCCATGCTTGAGCGCGAGTGCTCACCTTTCGGCACGCATGTGGCGCTCGGCGACGACCGTCTCGCCGTCCTTTGGTGAAGCGCCTGCCCTAAAGCGCATCGCGTTCGACCGGCTCAAGCGACGTGCTTTAGGTTGTTGTTTTATGCATGTCGTTATCGCAAAACCCTGCACACCCTCGGGTCAGGCCCGAGGACATGCTTTTGCGCGACATGCATTAATTTTCAAGCCTCTCGGGCCGACCCCGGCCAAGCGCACCATCGGCGCGGGCCTGCAAATAGGCGTAGATGTCGTCGATGTAGGGAGCGACATTGGGATCGTCGGCGAAGCCCTTCATCACCGAAGCGCCGCTGCGCACGCCGTCGCGAACATTGCGCCGAAAGACCTCGATGCCGGGCAGCCGGTCGACAAGCGCCGAGGCGAAGGTCGAGCCCATGCCGTCGGGGCCATGGCAGTGATTGCAGCTGCCATGGTAGCGACGAAAACCGTTATAGGTTCGCGCATCGACCTTGTTGCCGACAGCCTCGTAGAACTTGCCAGGGGCCAGCTCAGCCTGCGAAGACGCGGCGAAGCCGGCGGCAACGGTAAAGACAACAACAGCCAGGACGAACCATGGAGACATCGTCTGTCGCCCATGTTGCAGGCTCATCCAGCGCCGCCGCAACGCGCATGCCCCCGGACCACTCGATGTTGGATCACTGATGTTGGATCACTCAACCCTGGATCAGTCGACGGCGAGCTTCGGGGTAGAAACCACGATCCCGTCTATCGGATGCGGGCTGACGACAAGCTTGCCGCCGACACGCGATATGTCGATGATTTGGTCCGACTCGCCCAGTTTGCCCGGCACTGAGACCGCGACCATCTGGTTCTCGGTCAGTGTCGCCACGAAACGCACCGGCAAGCCAGCCTCGCCCTGCGCGATTGTGGTGACCACCCGATAGCCGTCCTCCTGCGGCGTGTAATAGACGACACCAAGGAAGCCGGCGAGATCGATGCTTTCAGCCTTCATGGCTCCAAGCTCGTCGGCATGCGCGGGCATCGCCGCCATGCAAAGTGCTGCAAAAGCAATGTATCTGTACATAATGCTGCTCCATCCCGAATTGTCCGGGACGAACCCGGCTCAAGTTTTCAACAATAGACGGTCGCGCGCCGTGTTAGTCGGCGCACGCAGGCAGAAATTCTGGATTAGTCCCCCCGGCTGCACCACAGTGGCGAAGGCCCGCGAGCCAGGAACGCGCTGAACCCCACTGGTTGTCACAGTTAAGTGTGACCTTATCTTCTGGACGAGAGTATTTCACCGCCCGGGTGCTTGCGCATCCCCTGTTTGGGGGAGATAATCGGAATTTAAGCGATCGCTAAAATTTGGAGAGGCGAGAGCACCTGTGGGAGCGCGCTACTTTCCGCGTCGGACGCGCTGTCGACATGCGGGGGGCCGTCGATGGCCAAGGCATTGTCGCATCATGATCTGTCGAAGCTGATCGGCTCAATCTATGATTGCGCACTCGACCCGGGGCGATGGGAGCAGGCGCTGGCTGGGATCAGGGATGCGCTCGATGCCCAGACTGCGGTTCTGCAGCTTGACGACCTCGCCAATGATCAGCTGCTGATCTACAGGACCGTGGGAATAGAGCCATACTGGCTGGAGCAACAGGCGAAATATATCCCCGAGATCCACGCCCGGCTGCTCGAGGATCTCTCGACATGGCCTTCGCTCGATATGCCGCATGTGGTCTCACGCCATATCCCTCAAACCTACCTGGAGACCTCCCGATATTTTCAGGAGTTCCTGAAGCCGCAAGGCCTGGTCGACGTCATGTCGTTCTTCCTGATCCACACCCCTACCCGCCTTGCCGGCTTCGCCGTTGCTCGGCATAAGCGGCAAGGCATTATCACCGAGCGCGAAATCAAGCTTGGCAGACTGTTGCAGCCGCATGTGCGCCGTTCGGTGATAATCAGCAACATGCTGGACATCGGCACTGTCGAGCGCGCAGGAATGGCCGAGGCACTCGATGCGCTCACATGCGCCGTGGTCCTCACCAATGAACGTGGCGCCGTCCTGCACGCCAACCGCTCGGCCAAGCACATGCTCCGGAGCGGCGGCCCGATCCAGGATGTCCGGGGCATTCTGCAAGCGAAGATCCCGTCGGCTTCCAGGGAACTTCACAGCGCCATCATGCTTGCGGCTCAGGATGAGGTCAGCATCGGCAAGACCGGGCTTGCCGTCCTCCTCAGCGAATCCGGCCTGCCGCCCGTCTTCGCCCGCGTGCTGCCGATGGCCGGCGGCGACCTGCGCGCCGGCATGGAACCCGCGGCGGTAGCCGCGGTGTTCATCGGCAATGCACCGGACGAGCATGACGCCGCCGGAATGCTGGCGAGAGCCTTTGGGCTTACGCTGGCCGAAACCCGCGTGCTCGCCAGCCTTGTCGCCGGGCACACCTTGGCCGAGACCGCCGCCAGCCTTCACATTGCCAACGCGACCGCCAAGACGCATCTCGACAATATCTTCCAGAAGACCGGCGCCTCCCGCCAGGCCGATCTGATGCGCCTCGTCATGCAGATCGTTCCGCCCGCCGGGCAGCCTGGTCCCTGAACCACACTCGTTCACCGCTTTGGATACAGGTATCCAACGCCGCGGATGGTCTTGATCAGTTCCGGCTTGGCAGTCAGTGCGTTTCAAATGTTCAGCGCTTGCGCTTGTTTCGATGAGGCAACCGAGCGTCAGACTTTCCGCGCCACGCCCCCAACCTGCTTGGGGCGCTTGCTCGTGTCGACCTTGACCCGCGCCTCCACCGCCTTCTCGATCTCCCGCTTCAGCTCGTCCTTGATATCAGCCGTTTCGGCCATCAAGGCGTCGATCTTCATGAAATCGAGCACGCGGTATTTCGACACCGCCGGCCTGACCAATATGTCCGGCTGGCATTGCCTCAGCTTGGCGGCGATGATCGACTGCATCATCAATTGCGTGGCGCCGAACATCAGGTCGACGGAGGTCGGGTATTTGCGCCCGCCTTTGGCCGGCGCGCCGACGACGTCGACGGCGATGATGATGTCGGCGTCGTCCTCGATCAGGTCGAACGGCACCGGATTGTAGATGCCGCCGTCGATCAGCAGCCTGCCGTCGCGCATCACCGGGCGGAATACCGCGGGAATAGCCGCAGAGGCGGCAAGCGCTGAATGCAGGTCGCCGTCGCGCAGCACGGCGAGCTTATGGCCGAAGAAATCCGTTGCCGTCACCTTCAACGGTATTTTCAGCTCGGCGAAGCTTTCGGGTATGGCGTCGGGCATGAATGCCTTGAGGATGCGCTCGACATTGAACTGGGTGACACCCAGCCCGCCCTGCAGCGCCTCGGCAAAGGTGCCTGGCCGCGCCCGCCACATGCGCGCCGCCACCTCAGCGCGGCGGCCGAGGATCGAGCGCATGTAGTGGTGAATGTCGCTGCCGGCCATGCCCGAAGCCATGCCGGCGCCCATGATGGCGCCGATTGATGAGCCTGATATCGCGACCGGCCTTATACCCAGCTCGTCCAGCACCTCGATGACATGGATATGCGCCATCCCGCGCGCGCCGCCGCCGCCGAAGGCGATGCCGAAGCTCGGGCTCATCCCCTGCCCCTCATTTGGCCCTGCCCCCCATTTGGGCTCATTCCTCCTTGGCCTCGCCGTGCTTCGGCCCGACGACCATGACGGCCGGCTCGGCGGAAAGCAGCTTTTTCGCCGCCGCCTTGACCTGATCCAGCGTCACCGCGTTGATGAGGGGGGCGCGGCGCTGCATATAGTCGCTGCCGAGCTTGTCGAGCTGCAGCTCGAGCAGCGTCGCGGCGATGGCGCCGGAGGAATTCAGATTGTTGATGGCGTAGGCGCCGATCAAGTATTTCTTGGTCGCCGCCAGTTCCGCTTCGGTCGGCCCTTCCTGGGCCATGCGCTTCACCACCTCGCGCACGACAGCCAAAGTCTCGGCCGCCCGGTCCGCGCGGGTCGCCGTGGTGATGGCCAGGGCGTTGGCGTGCTGGTGGTCGACCAGGTCGGAACTGACGCTGTAGGCAAGACCGCGTTTTTCACGCACCTCTTCGAACAGCCGCGAGGTGAAGGCGCTGCCGCCGAGGATCTCGTTCATCAGAACCGCGGCGAAGAAATCCGGCGCACTCCGCTCGACGCCGGGATAGGCGAGTTGCAGCGACGTCTGGGGCTGGTCGTAATTGACCTCGAGCTGCTGGTTGAGTTTCGGATCGACATCGGCGACCGCGCTAAGCGCCTGATGTTGCGGCAGGCCGCCGAAGACCAGATCGAGCTTTTTCTTCAACGTCTCGGCATCGATGGCGCCGACCACCGCCACATGCAGGCCATCACGAGCAAAATTCGCCTTGTGAAAGGCGATGAGATCGTCCGGCGCGATGGTGGCGATGCTTTGCCTGGTGCCCTCTTCGGGCCGCGCATAGGGATGGGCGCCGTATAGTGCCTCCAGCCATTTGCGCTGGGCGAGCGTGTCCGGGTCAAGCTCGTTGGCGATGATGCCGGACAGCACTTGCGCGCGAATGCGGTCGATTGGCGCCTGGTCGAAACGCGGCTCTGTGACCGCCAGCCGCAACAGGTCGAACGCCGCGTCGCGCTGCTCGGCAAGCATGCGCATCGAGCCATAGATGCCGTCGCGCGCCGCTTCGAAGCTCATCTCGGCGCCGACGTCGTCGAGCTTGATCTGGAAGGCCTCGCTGTCGAGATTGCCGGCGCCCTCGTCGAACAGGCCGCTCATCAGATTGGCAAGGCCCACCTTTCCAGCGGGATCCTGCGTCGTGCCGCCGTCGAAGGCAAAGCGGATGGCGACGAGCGGTACGGAATAGTCCTCCACCAGCCAGGCGGTGATGCCCTTTGACGACGTCACCTCCTGGATGCTCATGGCCGCACGAGCGGAAAGCGCCGGCAGGACGAGGAAGACGAGGGAGAGGAGCAGGGTAACCAATTGGGTGGCAACGCGCTTCAGCGCAATCGCTTCGGATAAAGGGTAGCTTCCGACTGATCTTCGAGACGAATAGCTGTCGGAGTCAGCGCCGCCCCTCATCGCCCTGCCGGGCACTTCTCCCCGTATAGTGACGGGGAGAAGGGGCTGGCCGCAATGCCCGCGCCCTTCTTCCGAACGCTGGTGATTGGCGAAACCGTCGATGACAGCGCCCCTCTCCCCGTCACTATACCTATCGGATTCATACATCGAGCGTGGCTCCGTACTTGATGGCGTGGAACTCTGCGAGGCCGATGCGCATGACCTTGGGGCCTGGCTTGCCGTAGTAGCCGGTCCAGCCGCCGAGGCGAGCGATGACCCAGGCTGCGAAGGCCAGAGATCCTTTGGGATGGGGATTGCGTTGTCGCTCGGTCTTGCCTTCAAGCTTGGCAGAGACGGCTTCGAGAATGGGACGGTCGTCGGGATCGAAAGCATCGCTGAGCCTCTGATCGGTGTTGCCGTCGCGGGCCTGCACGAGTTGCTTGATGGTGACGGCGGCGATCGTGGCCGCGGCGGCGAAGTTGATCATGGCAGGCGGGTCGCCGATGTCGGCCGCCTCGATGTCGAAGCCTGCTGTCTTGAGGGTGCGGAAGAATTCCTCGATGACCCAGCGCGAGCGGTAAAGGTCGACGACACGGCGTGTCTGGGCCAGGGTGGCGACACTGTGGGTGGTCAGCAAGCGCCAATGCACCGGTTCGCTGCCGTCTTTCGGCTTCGACACCTCGCGAACATCGACCAGTGTCAAACCGACCGTCTTGGGCAACGCCGGATCGGCTCCGTTGAGTGGGCGCCGCACCGTCACCGGTGCAAAGCGCACCGCCAGTTTGGCATCTCGTGCGCGCCGTCCGGGGGCGGCAGGAATGGTCACATCAAAGCGGCTTTGTTCGGGTCGAGCGTCGATGAAGGCGAACAGCAAGCCTGGCTCTTCTTGCGCGGTCTCGATGCGCCGGTTCTGGCAGGCCCGCACGATCAGGTCGACATTGTGCGGGCGTTCGGCGAAGAGTTCATAAAAGTCGCTCTCGCGATCCGACACCATGGTGATGCTGGCCGCCCCTTCCAGAACCGCGCCGGCCTGCTTGGTGGCATCGATCCAGCGCTGCGATTCCTTGTTGATCGTCGCCCGCTGGCGCCGCGGCGCCAGTTCTTCTGCGTCGCGGTTCCAGACCCGCATAGAGACCAGGCCCAGCAGCGCTCCCGTGCCGGCCTCTACCGCCAGCATAGGGTGCAGCATCAGACCTGCTGTATTGCCATTGCCGACGGGACCGTAGCCTGCCCGCGCCCGCCGAGAACCCAGCGCCAATTCCGAGCTGTCTTGCACGGCAACGACATGGCGACCAACCGCGCGCCGCCCGGTCTGTTCGCCGGCATGCCGCGACATCTCCGCAGCGCTCACCGAGCGGTTGCGCAGAAATCGCGTGAACTGCATCTCGCCCGCCCGACTGCCGCCAAGCCGGCGGATACACGATCCAGGCCGCGCAACCAGCGCGGCATGCAAGCAGGCCCCCCTTTTTCCAGGCGGCGATCGCCAAATCGCCCCAGCCCGTACTCGATGCCGGTCATCCAAACCTCCTTCGTCTTTCCGACCGAAATAGAATCGAGCTTCGCCGCAAAGCGCAACCGAGATGTGTGAATGCGATAGGTCACTATACGGGGAGAGGATGCCGGCAGGCAGGTGAGGGGCAGCGCAAACGCTCAAGCTCTTCATCGATCAATTCCCTGCCTGTGTCTGCGGCAAGAGATAGCCTGATGTCGAATGGTTGAGATTGAGATAGCGCGCCGCAACCTGCCTGACTTCGTCGGCGGTGACCTTGCGGATGCGGCCCGGCCATTCCTCGACATCCCTGACGTTGCCGCCGGTGGCGAGCGTCGCGCCGTAGATGTTGGCCATCGAATCCTGCTTGTCGCGGGCAAAGATCATCGAGCGGACGAAACGATCCTTGGCCTTCTCCAGCTCGCCCGATGTGACGCCCTCGCTGGCGATGCGGGCGACCTCGGCCTCGACCGCCGCCTGGACATCGGCCAGCTTGGCGTCGCCGCGCGGCGCGCCATAGACGGTGAAGTTGGTGGCATCGAGCATGGTGCCCTGGAAAAAGGCGCCGGCCTCGGCGGCAATGCCTTGCTTGACGACAAGCTGCTGGTACAGCCGGCTGCGGCTGCCGCCGCCGAGGATCTCTGCCAGCAGGTCCAGCGCTTCCGCTTCGCCCGGCTTCGCAGTGTGATAGGAGGGAACCACCCATTGCGTCGAAAAATTCGGCACGCTGACACGCGCGTCAGCGTGCGTCACCGTGCGCCTGGTGTTCTGTTCGGGTTCGACCGGACGGATGCGCGGCGGCAGGTCTGGACCACGCGCGACCTTGCCATAGGTCTTTTCGGCCAGCGCCTTGACCACCTGCGGCTCGACATCGCCGGCCACCACCAGCACGGCGTTGTTGGGCGTATAATATTTGTCGTAGAAAGCCTTGGCGTCGGCGCGGTTCAGCTTTTCCATCTCCTGCATCCAGCCGATCACCGGAATGCGATAGGGTTGGTTCTGCCAGAGCGTGGCGTCGACCTCCTCGCCGAGCACTGCCTGCGGATTGCTGTCGATGCGCGAGCGGCGTTCCTCGACGATGACGTCGCGCTCGGTGGCGATGACGTCGTCGTTGAGGATGAGGTTGCGCATGCGATCGGCCTCGAAATCCATCATCTGCTCGAGCGCCTGCGGCACCACCGTCTCGTAAAAGGCGGTGTAGTCATAGGAGGTGAAAGCGTTGTTCGAACCGCCGATGGCGGAGACGGCGCGGTCGAACGCGCCGGCCGCATGGTTGGTCGTCGCCTTGAACATCAGATGCTCGAAGAAATGGGCGATGCCGGACTTGCCCGGCGGCTCATCCGCGCTGCCGATCTTGTACCACACCATATGAGTGACGATCGGCGCGCGGCGATCGGGGATGACAACGACCTCCATGCCGTTGTCGAGCAGGAAACTCGTCACCTTGCCGTCGTCCGGCTTGTTGTCGGCCAGAACCGGCCCGGTCATCACAAGAGCCAGCGCAAAAAGCGTACCGCGCAGCCAATCAGCCTGAGATGTCATCAACGACTCCGGTTGTCATGGGGTGGGACGATAGGCGGGGGTGTTGCCACAGGCAAATTGATTTGTTCGTCATTTTGAAGGCGCTGCGCCAACCTTCTCCCCTTGTGGGCCCCCTTGTGGGAGAAGGTGGATCGGCGCGCAGCGCCGAGACGGATGAGGGGTGCTGGACGGAGTGCGGCATGAAAACTTTAACGATTTCAACATGTTAAAATCTAAACGTAGCGTTCCCTGGAACACCCCTCATCCGACCGAGCTTCGCTCGGCCACCTTCTCCCACAAGGGGAGAAGGGAAGACGGCGCTCATCCAACCTCGATAAAGCGGATAACCGTCTCGCCATAGCTGCGCTCGTCGACAACCGAAAAGCTCGGCCCTGCCTCGAACGGCGCCGCAGCCGCCTCCTCGACGACGCAGAGCGCGCCGGGGACGAGCCAGCCGCCGGCCTTGGCCGAGCGCAAGGCACGCTCACCCAGGCCCTTGCCATAGGGCGGGTCGGCGAACACCAGGCCGAACGCGGCCATCGTGCCCGCCTCGCCCAGAGCCGTAGCGTCGCGACGGAATATCTTGGTACGCCCGGTGAGGCCGAAGGCCTCGACATTGGTGCGGATCAGGCCGCGCCCTTCCGCCGATTCTTCGATGAAGACGCCATAAGATGCGCCGCGCGACAGCGCCTCGAGGCCGAACGCGCCGGTGCCGGCGAACAGGTCGAGCACCCGCGCGCCGACCAGCCTGTCGGGGAAACGATGCGCCAGCACGTTGAAGACAGCCTCGCGGGTGCGGTCGGTGGTCGGGCGGATGGCGCTTGAGCGGGGCGTCGCCAGCGGACGCCCGCGAAACTCACCGCCGACGATCCGCATTGCCTCCCCTGGATCCCTTGGGGCCGCTGCGCGGCCGGTCGCCGCCTTTGCCGCCATCATTTGGGCGTTCGCCACGCGGCTTGCCGAACGGCTTTGCGCCTCCGGGTTTTCCCCCTCCATGGGCGGGCTTGCCATAAGACGGCTTGAACGAGGCCTTGCGTTCCTTGGCTTCGGCCGCCCTGGCGGCATCGGCGTCCGCCCTGCCCTTGCCGATCGGCCGCGCGCCGGGCGCCATCCAGACATTGGCCTTGCGCTGGCCCGGCGGCTCGATCGGGCGCTGCTCGCGTTCGGACTTTTTCCCGCCGCCCGGTTTGCCGCCGAAGCCGCCCGGCCCGCTGCGTTCAGATTTGGGGCCGCGATCGGCAAAGCTCTTTTCCGTCCCGAAGCTTCTGCCGGGACTTGTCGACAGCTTGCCCAGCGCCTCGTCGCGGCTGCCTTCGCGGCGCTTGCGGTTCTTGATCAATCCGCCTTCGCCGATCGGACGGCGTTCGCCGTCGCGGGTGAATTTCGGACGCTCAGGTTCCTCTTCACGCGCCGCTTCGCGCCGCACTGGCCTGTTGGAAAACGGCTTGGTGATGTCAGCGTCGAAATTGGCGCCGGACTCCTCGACCAGGCGTTCGCCGAGTTGGTCGCGCAGCACCCGGCCCTTGATCTCCAGCACATGGCCCTCGGGCAGGTCGTCGAGCTGGAACGGTCCGTAGGAAATGCGGATCAGTCGCGTCACGTCAAGGCCGAGCGAGCCCAGTATGTTCCTGACCTCGCGGTTCTTGCCTTCGCGCAGGCCGAGCGTCAACCAGGCGTTGGTGCCTTGCTCGCGGTCAAGCGTCGCCTCGATGGCGCCATAGAAGACGCCGTCGACGGCGATGCCTTCGCGCAAGCCGGCGAGCGCACTTTCCTCGACCTTGCCGTGGACGCGCACGCGGTAGCGCCTGAGCCAGCCGGTCGCCGGCAGTTCGAGCACGCGCGCCAGCCCGCCGTCATTGGTGAGCAGCAGCAGGCCTTCGGTGTTGATATCGAGCCGGCCGATGGTCATCAGCCGCGGCAGGTCGGCCGGCAGCACGTCGAAGACGGTCTTGCGGCCCTCGGGATCACGATTGGTGGTGACGACGCCGGCCGGCTTGTGGAATAGGAACAGCCGGGTGCGCTCGATCGGCGGGATCTCCATGCCGTCGAGATGGATGATGTCGCCAGGCATCACATTGAAGGCCGGCGAGGACAGCACCCTTCCATTGACCTTGACGCGGCCGGCCGCGATCAGCTCCTCGGCATCGCGACGCGAGGCAAGACCGGCGCGGGCCAGCCGCTTGGCAATGCGCTCACCAGCCTCTTCCGTCGCTTCGGCGGGACGCGGGCGCGGTTTGACGCCGCCCGATGCCCCTTGGGGCCGATCACCGGCAAAATCGCGCTTGGGCCGATCGCCGAAGTCGCGTTTTGGGCGATCGCTGAAGTCTCCCTTGGGACGGTCGAAGCGCCTTTTGCTGCGCTCGCCTTCGGCAGCCGCCGGCCGGTCGCCGCGCGGCGCGTATGGCTTGCGCGGCCCCTCGCGCTTTTCATAAGGCTTGCCTTCCGGACGCGGCCCCTTGCTGAACGGCCGGTCGCCACTGTTAAAGTCGCGCTTCGGCCGCTCGCCGTCAGCCGCCATTGGCCGGTCGCCGCGCGGCGCGTACGGTTTTCGCGGCCCTTCGCGCTTCTCGTAAGGCTTGCCTTCCGGACGCGGCCCCTTGCTGAACGGCCGGTCGCCAGCCTTGAAATCGCGCTTCGGCCGCTCGCTGTCAGCCGCCAGCGGGCGGTCGCCACGCGGGGCGTATGGCTTGCGCGGCCCCTCGCGCTTCTCGTAAGGCTTGCCTTCAGGGCGCGGCCCCTTGCTGAACGGCCGGTCGCCGCTTTTGAAGTCGCGCTTCGGCCGCTCGCCGTCAGCTGCCGGCGGGCGGTCGCCGCGCGGCGCGTAAGGTTTTTTCGCGCCGAAGGACGGCTTGCCGCTCTTGCCGGCAGCGACATCGCGACCACGCGGGCCCGATGGTTTCGAGCCGTTCTTGCCCGGACCCTTTTGGCGCGGGAATTTCTTGTTTTTGTCGTCCATGTAGCTTTGCTCGTTTGCACTACAGCGCCGCGCGTCCGTACGGACGCGCAAAGGACGCTGTAGGACTTTGATTTGGTGCATGATCCCTTCTGAAAACCGATTCCGGTTTTCGGGATCATGCGCTAGATAACAGGATCACGCCGGAGTAGCGAGGAGATAATCGGAATGGAAACCGCTTGAAGCGGCCGGATTTCATGGCGCTGGCACTGAAGGAGGCCGAAGCCGCCGCCCTGCGCGGCGAAGTGCCGGTCGGCGCGGTCATCGCCAGCGGCGATACGGTCGTTGCCAGTGCCGGCAACCGCACCCGCGAGCTTGCCGACCCTACCGCCCATGCCGAGATGCTGGCGATCCGCGAAGCCTGCCGCAAGCTGTCGAGCGAGCGGCTCACCGGCCACGATCTCTATGTGACGCTGGAGCCCTGCGCCATGTGCGCCGGCGCCATTTCCTTCGCCAGGCTGCGCCGGCTTTATTTCGGCGCCGCCGACGAGAAGGGCGGCGCTGTGGTCAACGGCGTGCGCTTCTTCGCCTCACCGACCTGCCACCATGCACCGGACATCTATCCAGGCATGGCCGAGAGCGACGCAGCCCTGCTGCTGAAGGATTTTTTCAGGGAGCGACGCGAACCCTAACGTCGCAGGATTTCTTAGCGCCGGCAGCTTACCACGGCAGCCAGTCGAACATGCCGCCGCTCTTGTTCTTGGCGGCCGCTTCCCGCTTGAGGCGGCGTGCTTTCTTGTACTCGTCCTCGCCGAGGTCATCGACCGGCGCGGTGGCGGAAGCGGCGCGATACTGCACCGGCGGCTCGCTCAGATATCGGCGGGTGTTCGGGTCGCCCTGCTTTTGTTCGGCAAGGCGGCGCTTGACTTCGGCGGCGCGGCCCTTGTCCGAATCCGCCGGCTTCCAGGCCGGCGGATGACTGGAACCCGAGTCCTTCATCGCAGACTTGATCGCGACCGGATCCGTCTGGATGTCATCGACGATCTGCGCCTGGTAGGACGGATCGTCCTGGTTGAGCGTGGCCTCGGCGCGCAGGCGAGCGCGGCGCTGCTCGGGCGATTCCGGCCAATCGGCGCTTGCCGTGGCGCTGTCCTGCGGCGGCGGCAGTTGCTTCTGTCCCGGCGCCGGCTTCACCAGTTCGGGGCGCGGCTTGTAGTCGATCCGTTGCTTGTTCTTCGGCATGACTGAAAAAGCGCTGGTGAGATCGCCGGCAAGCTGGGCGGAGGCGGTCTTGTCGGTCCCGTAGGTCGGCGAGCCCATACAGCCGGACAGGGCCAAGCCGGATACGACAAGCGGCGCCAGCAGCGCAACGCGCGCGCAAGTTCTTTCGGTCATGCCAAAAAGTCCCACTCTAGACAGCCTCTCGATCGCCGCCGGCCAAAGGTCCGGTCCCCATCGCCTATGCTCTTCCGACGGAAATCCGGCGACAATTTGTCGTCCGGAGTTTCGCGTGTTTATCTCAACCACTCGTTAAGGGCAACGAGCCGAGGCCGATCAGCCGCCCGCCGTGGCATTTGTGCACCGCCTTATATACGACCAAGCGCCTTCAATTCATGCAGCACCGCCGCGTCCCGCGCCGAAACGTCGGGGAATTGCTTGTCCTGCCCGACATCGGCCGTGTAGCGCCATGAACGCGCGCATTTGAGCAGGCCGCGGTCCTCGGCCTTCTCGACCACCACAGCGACGCCCTTGACGTCGTCCAGAGTGAAGGCGCCGGAAGGCGCGTTGCCATGCGCAATGACCAGATCGCTGGTGATCGCCATTTCGGCCATGTCGACATCCGATATCGCCGCTTCGAGCGCCGCATCATCGAGCGTGACGACCGGCACCGCTTCCAGAGACGAGCCGATGACCTTCTGGGCGCGCGCGATTTCCAGCGCGCCGGTGACGACGCGGCGGACCTGCCGCACCTTGCGCCATTTTTCCGCCAGCGCCTCGTTCTTCCAGCCGACGGGGATTTGCGGAAACTGGTCGAGATGCACCGAGACGGCGTCCGGATGACGGTCGAGCCAGGCCTCCTCCATGGTGAAGGGCAGCATCGGCGCCAGCCATTTCACCAGGCAGTCGAACAGATGGCGCACCACCTGCACGGACGCCTTGCGCTTCACGCTGGACGGCGCCTCGCAGTAGAGCGCGTCCTTGCGGATGTCGAAATAGAAGGCCGACAGCTCGACCACCATGAAGTCGAGCAGCGTGCGGGTGATGCGCTTGAACTCGAAGGCGTCGTAGCCCGCCCGCACGACTTCATCGAGTTCGGAAAGCCGGTGCAGCATCAGCCGCTCCAGCTCCGGCATCTTGTCCAGCGGCACGTCCTCGCCATCGTCATGGGCAAGCGTGCCCAGCATCCAGCGGATGGTGTTGCGCAGCTTGCGGTAGGCGTCGATGTTGGTCTGCAGCACGTTCTTGCCGAGCCGCTGGTCTTCCCAGTAGTCGGTGGTCACTACCCATAGCCGCAGGATATCGGCGCCCGACTGTTTGATGACGTCTTGCGGCACGACAGTATTGCCGAGCGACTTCGACATTTTCCGCCCCTCCTCGTCCATGGTGAAACCATGGGTGACGACGGTGTCGTAAGGCGCCCTGCCCCTGGTGCCGCAGCTTTCGAGCAGCGAGGAGTGGAACCAGCCGCGATGCTGGTCGGAACCTTCGAGATAGACGTCGGCCGGCCATTTCAGATCCGGACGATCCTCCAGGGTGAAGACATGGGTCGAGCCGGAATCGAACCAGACGTCGAGGATGTCCATAACCTGCTGCCATTTCGAGGCGTCGTGATTGCCGAGGAAACGCTCCTTGGCGCCGGCCGCAAACCAGGCGTCCGCGCCTTCCTTCTCGAAGGCGTCGATGATGCGCTGGTTGACCGCCTCGTCGTTCAACACATTGCCGTCGGCATCGGCGAAGACGGCGATCGGCACCCCCCAGGCGCGCTGGCGCGACAGCACCCAATCGGGGCGCTCCTCGATCATGGCGCGGATGCGATTCTGGCCGGCGGCCGGCACGAAGCGGGTGTCGTCGATCGCCTCCAGGGCACGGCTGCGCAGTGTCGTGCCGTCGCCGAGCTCCTTGTCCATAAAGACGAACCATTGCGGCGTGTTGCGGAAGATGATCGGCTTCTTCGACCGCCACGAATGCGGATAGGAATGCTTCAGCCGCCCGCGCGCGAACAGCGCACTGCGCTTGATCAGCTCGTCGATGACCGCCTGGTTGGCATTGCCCTTCTTGCCGTTGTCGTCGATGACGCGCGCCGCACCGCCCTCGCGGTCCGCGCCAAAGCCTGGCGCATCCTTGGTGAAGAAGCCGGCATCGTCGACGGTGAACGGGATCGCTGTGTCGATGCCGCGCTGGCGAAGATCTGACGCAGCGTCCATCCAGGCGTCAAAATCCTCGCGGCCATGGCCCGGCGCCGTGTGGACGAAACCGGTACCGGCTTCGTCGGTGACATGCTCGCCGGCGAGCATTGGGACGTCGAATTCATAGCCGCCATTCAAACCTTTGAAGGGATGAGAAAGCGTAAGGCTTCCAAGCTCTTCGGCCGAAATGCTACGGAGGCGGTCCATCGTCACCTTGGCTTTGGTCGCAGCCTCTTCCGCCAGTGCTTCGGCAAAGATCAGCCTTTCGCCAGGCTGCGGGCCGAAAGCATTCTCGGCCGCAGTGACCTCGTAGAGGCCATAGTTGATGCGTGGCGAATAGTTCACGGCACGGTTGCCGGGGATGGTCCATGGCGTGGTCGTCCAGATAACGACATCGGCCTCCAGCAAGTCCAGTGATGTCTGCGTCAGCTTCGGATCCAGCTTTGCGAGTTGTCCATCGATGACGTCGGTGACTTGCCGGGCAAGGCTGACGACCGGAAACTTCGCCCAGATCGTGTCGCTCTCATGGTCCTGGTATTCGACCTCGGCCTCGGCCAGTGCGGTGCGCTCGACCACGCTCCACATCACCGGCTTCGAGCCGCGATACAGCTGGCCCGACATGGCGAATTTCAACAGCTCGCCGGCGATGCGCGCCTCGGCATGGAACGCCATGGTCGTATAGGGATTGTCGAAGTCGCCGACGACGCCGAGCCTCTGGAACTCTGCGCCCTGCACCTTGATCCAGTGCGCGGCGAACTCGCGGCATTCCTTGCGGAACTCGTTGACCGGGACCTCGTCCTTGTTCTTGCCCTTGGCGCGGTATTGCTCCTCGATCTTCCATTCGATCGGCAGGCCGTGGCAATCCCAGCCGGGCACGTAGTTCGAGTCGTAGCCGCGCATCTGGAACGAGCGGGTGATGACGTCCTTGAGGATCTTGTTCAGCGCATGGCCGATATGGATGTTGCCGTTGGCGTAGGGCGGGCCGTCATGCAGCACGTATTTTTCGCGGCCGGCGGCGTTTTCGCGCAGCTTGCGGTAAAGCTCCATCTCCTGCCAGCGCTTGACCAGCAGCGGCTCCTTCTCGGGCAAGCCGGCGCGCATCGGAAAATCCGTCTGCGGCAGATAAAGCGTCTTGGAATAGTCGATCGTTTCAACAGTGTCGGTCATCGGCGTATCGGTCATTGGTCTGCCATATGCATTGCCCGGCAAAAGAGCCCGGGCGTTGAACTATCATGATCTGGAAAAAGCGCGAGAGGCCGCGCGCAAAATTCCCGGCGGCTCCGGCGGCGCTCAGGCCGCCCGGAACACCGGGCTTGTAATTCGCATCGCAATCGCGAGCGCGCGAGGAAACTGCGTCATGACCGGGCTTTTAGACGAGGCCGGCCCCATTGAAAAGCCCGAACTCTGATGCTTACCCTAGGAGCGTTTACCAATTGCGCCTATGTTTGTCGGCAGATGGTATTGGAAGACCAACATCTACGGTTGTATTTCACAGTTTAGCGCACCGGAAGGAACGAAATGTGACCCTGACGATTGCCGAGTCCGGCCGCGCTCTGCGACTTGAACGCATTTCAGCGATGGCGGATCGCGTTTTCGGCAACCATGAAAAGGCGCAGAGGTGGCTGCGCAAGCCAAGTCGGGTGCTCAACCAAGTGCCCATCGATCTCCTGCAATCGGAAGCAGGTGCCACGCTTGTGGAAGACGAACTCAACCGCATCGCCTACGGCATAGTCGCCTGAGCCATGCGGCTGCGCGCAATACACAACCTGCGACATCACATCGAGAAATCGAAGCGATAGGTCGTCGACACGCCGATCGTGAACTGATCCCTTGAGCCGCGCTCCTTGACCAGGCTGGAATCGGCCGCCGGGCCCATCAGCCGCGAATATTCGGCGAACAGGCTGGCCGTCATCGGCTCGGTCACTTTCCACGTCACCGCGCCGCCGAGGCCCGCCGACTTCACGCCACCGTCCGGTCGGTACCGGCTGAGGCCCGACGCTATGGCTTCCCCGGCGTCGACGCCGTAATAGGCGTCGAAATAATCCGACGAGGCGAACGAAACGCGCGGCCCGCCCGAGATCCTGACCTCCGGCGTCACATCGTGGAATGCGTCGGCGGCGATGTCGGCGACGAAGCCGTTATGGGCGCGAATGCCGTGCCGCAATTCGGCGCGGGCGCGCAACCAGTCCAAAGGATAGAATTCGAAGAAGCCGCCGGCCTCGCCGCCCCAGCGCACCGGGTCGAGGCCTCTCAGTTCGTCGGCGTCGTCGCCATCGCGCGAAAACAGGATTTTTCCGGCCAGGCCGGCGCGGAAGCCGCCTTCGTCGATCAACCCCAGCGAGATGTTGTCGTTGCGCGAGGTGAAGCGGGCCGCAGGACCGACCTTGCCGAGCGAGATGATCGGCTGGGCGCTGAGTATATAGTTCTTGCTGCCTTCGAAATCGGGGGCGACCAGGCCGGTGGCGCCGACTGTCAGATACCAGTCGCCGGACAGCCGGCCCAAGGCGCCATCGGCGGCTTCGGCGGCACCGGGCGCGCCCAGCAGGAAGGTGGCCAAGACCACCTGATATACCTTGATAGAACGCATCGTCACTCCATACGCGCGAAACACCGGCGGGAACAACCTGCCTGCAAAGAGCCATGGCGCCGGTTCAGTAAACTTTGATTTAAACTCGACACGCTGACTCACTTTTTTGGCGTGCATCCAGCGCAAGCTGCTCGCTGGACGGGCATGACCCCCGGGCGATACCCGCCAAATTGGCAAGACGTCAAGTGACGACAAATGTCAGGCGACGCTGCGATCGGCCTGGCGAATTCGCTCAAAAAGCAATGGCCGTGTCGAGCTCGGACAGCGGGCTGACGCCGGCAAGCAGCGCCCTCGCCTCGGCCTCGTCGCGTTTCATCTGCGCGACCAGCGCGTCGAGCCCGTCGAACTTCACCTCGGCGCGCAGGAAACCGAAGAAGGACACCGCGCATAGCTCGCCGTAGAGATCGCCGGAGAAGTCGAAGACGAAGGTTTCCAGAAGCGGCGCGCCGTTGTCGTCGACGGTCGGGCGGCGGCCAAAGCTGGCGACGCCATCATGAAGCGTACCGTCGGCGCGGCGGAAGCGGACGGCATAAATCCCTTCCTTCAGAGTGGCTTCCGGCGAAAGCCTCATATTGGCGGTTGGAAAGCCGAGCGTCCGGCCAAGCTGCTGGCCGCCGATCACCTCGCTCTCGACCGTGAAGCGGTAGCCGAGCAGGCCGGCGGCCTCGGCCACCGCGCCTTCGCACAGCAGCGCGCGGATTCGGCTCGACGACACCACTTCGGCGCCTTCGTCGCGAAAGGCGTCAACCAGGGTGACGCCGAAGCCGTGGCGTTCGCCGGCCGCCATCAGATAGGCCGGGCCGCCTTGCCTGTCCTTGCCGAAGTGGAAGTCGAAGCCGGTCACGGCGTGAATGATGCCGAGATTGCTGTCGAGCACGTCGGTCACGAACGCTTCCGCCGACAGTGCGGCGAAGGCGCGCGTGAACGGCTGCTCGACGAGTGCGGCAAAGCCCAGATGCGACAGCAGCCGTGCCTTCATCGGCGGCGGTGTCAGCACGAACAGCGGAATCTCGGGCCGGAACACCTTTCTCGGATGCGGCTCGAAGGTCAGCACCAGCGCCGGCGCACCGCGCCGGCGGGCCTCGGCCAGCGCGCGCTCGAGCACGGCCTGGTGGCCGCGGTGGACGCCGTCGAAATTGCCGATCGCCACCACGCCACCCCGCAAATGGGCCGGCAGCGGCGAGATGGCAGAAACGCGTTCGAAGGCTTCCGTCATTTCGGGGCTTGCGTCATTTCGAGGCTTCCGTCATCGAGCGAGCCTACTGCAGTCTCGGAATGACCGCGACCGGCCGGTAGCCATGCCTTTCCAGAAAGGCGATCAGCCTGGCCGGATCCGGTTGTAGCGGATCGCCGTAGTCGCGGGCATGGATGCCGCCCGACACGTAGAGCACGTCGAAGCCATTGTCGGCAGCGCCCTTGATGTCGGTCATCATGCCGTCGCCGATAGCCAGCACGTCCGAGCGCTCGACCGGGCGGCCGAGCAGGTCGGCGATTTCCTTCATCGCGACGTCATAGACCGGGGCATAAGGTTTTCCGGCGATCAGCGTGCGCCCGCCGAGCTGGGCATAGTCGCGGGCCAAGGCCCCGGCGCACCAGATCATCCGCTCGCCGCGCTCGACCACGATATCGGGATTGGCGCAGATGAAGGGCAGGTTCCTGGCGCGCAGCCGCCGCAGAAGATCGGCGTAGTCCTCCGGCTTCTCGACCTCGTCGTCGAACAGCCCGGTGCAGACCACGCCGGACGCCTCGAACTCCTCGACCAGCTCGACATCAAGCCCGTCATAGAGCGTGAAATCGCGATCGGCGCCAATGTGGAAGATCTTTCGCGGCCCCTCCATGATCAGGTCGCGGGTCACGTCACCGGAGGTGACGACGCGGTCATAGGCCGCAGAGGGAACGCCGATCGCATTCATCTGCGCCACCACATCGGCGCTGCGCCGCGGCGAATTGGTGATCAGCACGACAGGTATCTTCGCCTCGCGCGCGGTGCCCAGCGCCAGAGCCGCGGCCGGAAAATGCCGTTCGCCATTGTGGACCACACCCCAGACGTCGCACAGGATGGCACAATAGGCTCCCGACAAATCCGCGAGCGAGCCGATGATATCGGGCGAGTCCGCCATATCGTTTCCCAAATCATGATGGTTGCGAGCGTCGCCGCCGACGTCCGCCGCGGCAGGGTCCACCGCGGCAGGTTCGCATTAACCGAAGCACTTGACCCTGTCACCAGCTTTCACATTTTTCAGGATTGCCCTGGTTTCAGGATTGCCTTGGCACTGACGAAGGCAAGCGCGCAAGCCGCTCTTGCCGAGACTTCCCCATTCTGAAGGCTTCGGCGGGCGGTCCAGCCGCGCGCAGCAATGCCGGCAACGCCGCAGAAGAGGCGAGGCGCAGAAGCTGCCGATCTCCCCCTCGTGGGGAGATGCCAAGTTGTGGCAAGGGGGCAGGCCAGAGGGGGCGCGGAAGGATAGCGACCGAACAGCTTTGTTTGGGCCGCTGCATTCTTCGGCTGTTAACGCCGCTCCAGCCTACATCGGCCGCCGGTCCGGCTGCGCCCGCTCCGGTTCGACCAGCCTGCGATAGAGATGCCACGTTGCATGGCCAAGCACGGGCATGACGACGGCGAGCCCGGCAAACAGCGGGATCGAGCCGATGACCAGCAGCACGGCGACCATCAGGCCCCACAGCGCCATCTGCAGCGGGTTTGTCATCACGGCCCGTGCCGAGGTCTCGATCGCCGAGACCGCGCCGACATCACGGTCGAGCAGCAGCGGGAAAGCGACGACGGTCGTCGCCAGCACGATCGCGGCGAAGACGAAGCCGGCCGCATTGCCGAGCAGGATCAGCGTCCAGCCTTTGGGCGTTGTCAGCACCTCGCGCACAAAGCCACCGATCGAGGCCGGCGGCTGAGCGCCGAACAGGCTGGAGTAGATCGATTGCGCGGTGAACAGCCAGAGCAGGAACAGTGCCACCAGCATGATGCCGATGACCGCGATCGCCGGCAGCGCCGGCGAGTGGCGCACCTCGAGCGCGTGCCACCAGGACGTGTCCATGCCGAGCTCGCGGCGGCGGCTGATCTCGTAGAGGCCGATCGCGGCGAACGGTCCAAGCAGGGCGAAGCCGGACATCAGCGGGTAAAGCAGCTGGATGGCGTAGGCGCCGGATGTCGTCCACTGCGCCAGGATCAATCCGACCACCGGATAGATCAGGCACAGGAAGACGTAATGCGATGGCTTTGCCCAAAAATCCTCGACGCCGAGCCGCAGCACATCGATCAGGTCCGCCGTGGTGATGCGGCGCACCCTGGGCTGCAGGTGCATCCCACGCGCGTCCGACATGACATGAAAGCTGGCCATACCCATTCTCCCGTATTCAGGGGGCGGCCACCGCCAGGATGGCCGCCCGTAGCTGCCACTTCAAGAGCGATGGCATGATAGCCGAATTCGATGTGCTTGTCGCGAATCGGGTGGGATTGAGCATGCGCGGCGCGGTACAGGCCGTGTTCGTGCCGCGCCGCTGGCGTGTGCTAGACACCAAATCGTTCAATCACCTCGGCCAGCGGAACGTGGCCAAGGCAGGCACCCGAACCCGCCGGCGTTTCGCCGTCCTCGATGGCCTGCGCGTATCGCACGTCCGGATTGCTTTCGATCCGACGGCGCAGCGCTGCCAGCCTGGGATAGGCGGCGCCGTCGACCGCCTGGTGGAACTCCGCCCAACGTGCCACGCCGATCAACGTGGTATCGGCCAACGTCAGGCGGTCGCCGACCAGAAAGTCGGTGTCGCCGATCATCGCCTCAAGCCGGTCGTGGCGTTCGGCAACGGCCTGGCGGCCGAAGTCACGCAAGGTCGCCAGCAGGGCCGGTTCGGCCGATTCCATTTCATAGGCTGCCCAGAGCGGGGTGAAAGCGGCGGTGAAACCGGTGTTCACGAAAGCCATCAGCTGATGCATCCGGTCGGCTTCCGGCGAGCGCGGGTCGAAGCTGATGCGACGTTGCGTGTCGCGGGCTTCGAGCCAAGCGGCAATCGCCATGGTCTCGGTGAGCACTCTGCCTTCGTCGGTGATCATCACCGGCGTTTCCTGACGGCCGTTGATGCGGGCATAGGCGTCGTTCTTCATTTCGGTGAGCATGTCGACGCGGCACAGGCGGTAGGGCTGTCCGAGGCGTTCAAAAGCAGCGACGAGCCCCATCGAACTTCCCGCCGGGACGCCGTAAAGGAGGATAGGTTCCATTTCTTTGTCTCTTCCATGTTCAGGGATCACGCTGCGCAGCGAAGCTTGACCCTAAACGCTGGTCGCCCCATGTAAATTACGCACTATTTTGTAACCAGGATCCGCCATGAAAGATGTCGTCTCAAGCTGCCCGATCGAAGAGGCCATGCGTGTGCTCAGCGGTCGCTGGCCGACCTTGCTGCTCTACTATCTGAAGGACGGGACCAAGCGCTTCAGCGACCTGAGGCGTGACAACCCGACCGTGTCGCACCGCATTCTGGCGCTGGAACTGCGCAAGCTGGAGGAAGCCGGGATCGTGCGGCGAACGGCGCATGCCGGCTATCCGCTACGCGTCGACTATGATCTCACGGCAGCGGGTCTCAAGCTTGTGCCGCTCATCGACGCCTTGGGCGACTGGTGGGAAGATACCGAGGACGATCGGGCCGGCCGGGTCTCATCGGCGCCAAGGCTGGTGGCGGCGGAGTAAGCAGTGGGGGAAATTTGGCGATTGCTTCCCGAGGCTCGACAACCGCTTTGGGTGGGATCTGCCGTCCGGGCCGGATACCGGAGGGAGCGCCGGAGACGACCAGTCGAGTGGTGTCCGCAATGGGCCGAATGCCGACCGACGCTATGGGGTGGGCATTTGGTTGAAGCGGCCATTCGCAGAAGCCCCTATCCTCCGATGTGTCCGCCCATTGCTTCACCTCGGCGCGAACCTCGGAAACCGGCCACCGGACCGCGATTGGACCAACCGGCATCGCCATACGACGCTATAGATGCCGCGGTATTGCTCGGCGACAACCGACCGCAGGTGCTTGGCATGCTTCCTGTCGCAATACCTGGTGGGCTGTCGACTGGGGGCTTGTGGGGCCTGAGCGATGGTGCTTACCTCGCGACGACGGTGGGAGAGACACATGCCGAAGAAATACACGCACACTGCGGCCTTTGCGCATTTCGGTACAGCTCCGGTTAACGTGCAGTGGAGTTGGTCGGCTCGAAATGAGGGGACCAAGACCGTTGCGGTTACCCTTTGGCAGGACGAGTTCAAAAAATCGCCAGACGGTCGTCTTGTTTATGAACGCGGGCCTATTTGGACTGATAGCAAAACCAGTCGTGGCCATTACGAGTTGATGGAAAACCTCAGGTGGGCGCTCGATCACTGCGACGGATGGGTAAAGGTGATCATCGCTATCGCGAAGGACAAGAATGCCAAACAGAGATCAATTAAGGAATGCGCTCCGACAAAGATGCAGACGAAAGCAGTGGCGAGTTCTCACTGGAAGCTTTCGGCCTCTAGACAGGAGCACGCCATGAACGGTTACTCTCCGGGGTGAGCGGTGCCTGGTAGCGGATTGGCGGCTTCTGGCGCTGAAGAGGTTTTGAGCCGATGCTGAGGTCACAGGGCTTGATGGCTGAGCTGCCCCAAGGCGGCATGTGCCCTCATCCGCTGTTACCTTGGCCAAAAAGTTCGACTCTTCAGATGTCGAAAGTCTCTCGTCGCTCTGCTGAAGTTCACCGGCAACAAGTCTCTGATCGACGCGCTCCTGAAGGAAGCTGGCATCGCCGGCGCCGGTGGCTCTCTGAAGGATCTGGTCTCGACGCGGCCGCGGGAAACGGATGCTGACGGGGCCGGTCTGTTCGAGGAGGCAGACGGGGAGGACGACGAGCTGGTCGCCCCCCTGCCGGGGATACCGAGGGCCTGAACTGCCCGAGCGCTGATCTCGATCGGGCCTGGAACAATCCACGCCCGATCTATTTGCCAGCCAGGATCGCGTTTATGTCAGGCAGGCCGCCTTGCCGCCACCGTGCTGCCCACCGGCGAAGGCGGCGGCGCTGCTATCGACGTGGGATGGCCGCGCGGGCGCGGCACCCTGATGGCTCATGGCTGGCTTGAAGCGGCGATCGCGGGATAGTCGGTATAGCCGGCGGAGCCGCCGCCATAGAGCGTCGCCTGATCGAACACGGCCAGCGGCGCGCGCGTCTGCAGCCGTTCCACAAGGTCGGGATTGGCGATGAACGGGCGCCCGAAGGCGAACAGATCCGCCTTGCCCTCGGCGAGCCGCGACCCCGCGAGCTCAAGGTCATAGCCGTTATTGGCGATATAGGTGTTGTTGAAGCGCCGGCGGAGTGATCCGAAGTCGAACGGCGCGACATCGCGCGATCCGCCCGTGGCGCCCTCGACGACATGGATGTAGACGATGCCCAAAGCATCGAGTTGATCGACGATATAGTCAAACTGCGCCTGGGGAGCGCTGCTCGAGACGCCGTTGGCGGGCGAGATGGGCGAAATCCGGATGCCGGTGCGCTCAGCGCCGATCTCCTCGACCACCGCAGTCGCAACCTCCAGCATCAGCCGGGCGCGGTTCTCGACCGATCCGCCATAAGCATCCGTGCGGAGGTTCGCGCCGTCCTTGGCGAATTGGTCCAGCAGATAGCCGTTGGCGCCGTGAATCTCGACGCCATCGAAGCCGGCCTCGATGGCGTTCGCAGCTGCTTTGCGGAAATCCTCCACGATGCCCGGCAATTCATCCAGTTCGAGTGCGCGGGGCTCCGAAACGTCGACAAAGCCGTTGCCGACGAAGGTCTTGGTCGCGGCCCGGATCGCCGAGGGCGCGACGGGGGCGGCGCCGTTCTCCTGCAGATCGACGTGCGAGACGCGACCGACATGCCAGAGCTGCAGGAAAATCCGCCCGCCCTTGGCGTGCACGGCGGTCGTGACCTTGCGCCAGCCGCCGATCTGCGCCTGGGTGTAGATGCCGGGCGTGTCCTGGTAGCCCTGTCCCTGCTGCGAGATCTGCGTGGCCTCGGAAATCAGCAGGCCGGCCGACGCGCGCTGGCCGTAGTACTGCGCGGCGAGATCGCCTGGAACGAAGCCCGGGCCAGCGCGATTGCGCGTCAGCGGCGCCATGACGATACGATTGGAGAGGGTCAGCGAGCCGAGAGTATAGGGCTCAAACAGCGTTGTGCTTGTCATAGGTCACCTTTGTTTGTCCCCGCCGCGGCGGGTCGTCTATCGAAACGGGATCGTTGGTGCTCAGGCGACCGTGCGGTACCGCTCGGCGGGATGTTCGTTCCGATAGTTCGGAAGCATGGCCTGGCGTGCGGCCTGAAGCGCGTCCCACTGCCCGGCATCAGGTAGCGGCGGGATGGTCACCAGCTCGCGGCGGTCGAAGCCGACCAGCGCCGCATCCACCAGATCGTCGACCTCCATCACGTTGGAAAGCGTGTTGACGTCGGCGCCGACATGTCCCCAGATCTCCGTTCGCGTCGTGGCGGGAAGCACGGCCTGGACGTAGACACCCTTCGGCGCGAGCTCGAGGCTGAGTCCCTGCGACAAAAACAGCACGAAGGCTTTTGTTGCGCCGTAGACCGTCATGCCGAACTCCGGCGCCAGGCCGACCACGGAGCCGATGTTGACGATCGCACCTTCGCCGGCCGCCGCAAGACGCGGGGCAATGGCGCTGGCAAGCCGCAGAAGCGCGGTCGTATTGAGCGCAACCAGCCGCGCTACGTCATCGGTGCTCTGCTCGATAAAACTTCCGCCGATGGCCGTTCCGGCATTGTTGAGGAGAATTCCGATGCTGGCGTCCTCGCGCAGCCTCGTCTCCACCGCTGCAAGCTCGGCAGGCTGCGTAAGATCCGCCTGGATGATATCGATCGCCACGCCGTTTTCCTGACTTAGACGGGCCGCCAAGGCCTCCATTCGTGCCTTGTCACGGGCAACCAGCACGAGGTCGTGCCCGCGGCGCGCAAAGCGCTCGGCATAGGCGGCTCCGATGCCGGTGGAGGCGCCGGTTATGAGGACTGACGGAACGGTCATGGCATTGCTCTTTTCGCTGATGGACTCTATATTCATGACGATCATCATGAATGCAGGTAAATATGATACCCATCATGTAAATGTCAACGGCGCCGGCGGAGGATTTTGAAATGAAGGTCAGTCGGGAACAGATGGCGGAGAACCGCCGCCGAATTCTGGATGTTGCCAGCCGGCTGTTTCGCGACAAGGGGTTCGACGCGGTCAGCGTGGCGGAGGTGATGAAAGCCGCTGGGCTCACCCATGGCGGCTTCTATGGCCATTTCAGCTCGAAGGACGACCTGATCGCCCAAACCCTTGCCCATGTCATCGCCGCAGACTCAAGCGGAGGGGGCGACCTTCGCGCCTATGCAGATGCCTATCTTTCGCCCCGCCATCGCGACAACGCCGCGGGTGGTTGCCCGACGGCAGGCCTTGCCGCGGCCATCCGCCATCAGACCCCGGCTGCACGCTCGGCCATGACCGAAGGCTTTCGCTCGCAGATCGACCGTTTTGGCAAGGCGCTGCCGGAGTTGGATCCGGCAGACAGACGCCGCGCGGCGATCGGATGCTGGGCAGCGATGGTGGGGGCAGTGATCCTCGCCCGGGCTATCGACGATCCCGCGCTTTCGGATGAAGTTCTGGAACAGACGCGTGCCTGGATCGATACCGGGATCAGCCAAGTGTCTGCCAGATAGCCGCCAGGAGCGCCCTTGAGCAATGCGGCTGCCGGACGGCTAAGGGGGCAGCGAGCGAGATTTCTGAACGCCTGCCCGGCAAAAGCCACTATTGCCGCTATGTCAGGCAGGCATGACGCTCACCGGCACCGCCAATCAACCGTCCCTAGAACCCCGCCCTGACGAAATGCGCCCGACGCCAAACAGGCGAATGCTGCTTAGAGCTGCCGGCCTTGCCGCGCTGGCCGGGCTTGCCGCTTGCGCCACTGTGCTGCCCACCGGCGAAGGCGCCGGGGTCTCGGCCTCCGCTGTCGGCACGCTGGCGGGCATCCGCGCCTCAGCCGGCCTCGAACCGCTTGTTCCCGACCGTCAGCTCGAACAGGCAGCCCTGCAGCAGTCCGGCTATATGGCGCGCGGCGGCCGCATGACCCACTCGACCGGCTCGGGCAAGGGATTTGCTTTGCGCGTCAAGGGCAACGGCATTGCCGGTGCTGCCGCCGAAAACATCGCCGAGGGCCGTTTCGATCAGCAGAAGCTGTTCGACATCTGGATGCATTCGGCCGGCCACCGCCGCAACATGCTCGACCCGCGCTTCACCCGCTTCGGCCTGGCCTATGTGCGGGACGGCCGCGACAGCTCGCGGCGTTACTGGAGCCTTGTCCTGGGCAAATAGCAACGCGGGCACAGGGCAATCCGCGCTGGCGGCAATGCCGCCTTGGCTGAGGAGATCATGGTCGACCCGTCAATCCATGGGTTCGCCACTGAGCATTTTCTCAATGTCAGGGGCCGAAACCGGCTCGCTGAAATGATAGCCCTGCATTTCATCGCAGTTGTTCTTGCGCAAGAAGGCCACCTGATCGTCCGTCTCGACGCCCTCGGCAATGACCCTCAGATTCAAATTTTGACCCAATGATATTACGGCGCTGGCGACAGCCTGGTCGTTTTCGTCAGCAGCGATATCGTTGATGAACGACTTGTCGATTTTCAGCCGCGCCACTGGAAAGGTCTTGAGCGCACTGAGGCTGGAGTAGCCTGTTCCGAAATCGTCGATCGAGATCTGAACGCCCAGGTTTTGCAGCTGGTTCATCGTTGCGACCGCCAGGTCGATATCCCGCATGATCAGGCTTTCGGTCACCTCCAGCTCGAGATATCTGGCCTCCAGACCGCTGACTTTCAGGGCATCGGCGACGCGGCCGATCAGGTTCTTTTCCCTGAATTGCCGCGTCGACACATTCACGCAGACGGTCATCGGCGGCAGGCCGGCATCCTGCCATGCCTTGTTCTGCCGACAGGCCTCGTGCAGGACCCAATCGCCGATCGGCACGATCAGACTTGTCTCCTCGGCCGTCGGAATGAAGGCGTTCGGTGCCATCATGCCCCGCGTCGGATGATTCCAGCGAAGCAACGCTTCGACGGCAAGACGAGGCCCGACCGAAGGTCGACCTGCGGCTGATAAAACAGCGCGAATTCCGAACGGGCCAGGGCGTTACGCAAGTCCTCCTGAAGCACGAATTTCTCATGCGCTCTGGTGTTGAATTCGGGAGCGTAGAACTGGAAATTGTCGCGGCCGAATTCCTTGGCGCGATACATGGCCGCATCGGCATTGGCCAGCAGCGTGTCGGGGTTGGTCCCATCCTTAGGGTAGCTGGCGATGCCGATACTGGCCGTCGCCCTCAGCCGATGTGCTCCGAGCTGAACCGGCTCTGCAATCGCCGCCCGAATTGTTTGCAGGGTCTCGGAGATGAGATCGACATTCGTCGGTTGATCGAACAGAACGACGACGAATTCGTCGCCACCAAGCCGCACGACCGTATCGGTCGCCCTTACGCGCTCGACGATACGGCCGGCTACGGTCTTCAACAGCTCGTCCCCGGCATTGTGGCCAAGCGTGTCATTGACGAGTTTGAAATTGTCCAGATCGATGAACACCACCGTCACCCAGCGATCGTATCGCTGCGCGTAGAGGATCGCCTGCGAAAGCCGGTCCTCGAGCAGAGCGCGATTGGGCAGTCCGGTCAGCACATCATGGTTGGCCATGAAGTGGATCCGATCTTCGGCCAGCTTGCGCTCGATGGCGATCCCGGCAATACGCGTCGTGAAATCGATGAGCCGGGTCTCGGCCGCGGTCGGCTCGCGCACGGTCATCGAGTACATGGCAAAGGCGCCCAGCACAGCGCCCTGGTGCGACAGGATCGGGGTCGACCAGCACGAACGGTAGCCATAGGCCGCCGCCAATTCGCAGTGATCGTGCCAAAGCGGGTCGTGCATGATGTCCGCGACAATGACTGGCTCGCGCCGGTAGGCAGCGGTTCCGCAGGATCCCATTTTGGGGCCGACGGCGATCCCGTCGATGGCGCTCGTATAGGCCTTTGCCAAGCTCGGGGCGGCGCCGTGCCGCAAGTGGCTGCCATCCTTGTCGAGCAACAGGACGGAACCGAATATCCCAGTCAACTGAGACTCGGCGAGGCGCATGAGGCAGTCGAGCACATCTTCGAGCGGGGCGCTCGTCGCGATCATTTCCAGTATCTGCGCCTGCCCGTCTCGAAGGGTGTCCGCTTGCTTGCGGGCGGTGATGTCGTGGGCGATGCCGACCAGACCGAAGATATCGTTTTGAACATTGCGCAACGGCACCTTCGTCGACGAAAACCATTTGCCGGCGCCTGACGCATCGACAACGAACTCTTCCTCATCGATCATCGGCTGTCCGCTGCGCAGCACGCCTTGCTCGATGGCGCGAAACTTCTGCGCAAGGTCGGGGGCATGAAGATCGGAATCGGTCAAACCGATCATGTCACTGGTTTTGGCCTTGCCGCTGTCGGAAGCAATGGCCCTGTTGGCGACGACGAAGCGGCTTTCGGTGTCCTTCACCCACAGGTAGTCGGGCACCCAGTCGATCAGCGTTTGCAGCGAGATGCGCTCGTCGACGATCAGGCGATTGGCGGTGAGTTCCGTTATGTCCTCATGCGTGGCCACCCATCCGCCGTCAGGCATCGGCTGATGGCAGATCTGAATTGTCCGGCCGTCGGTGAGATTGGCGGTCCAGGGTCGTGCCCGAATTGACCGCTCGGGCGAATGCGAGATAAGCGTCGCTGGCCATCGCGGATGTCCCGGCAGCGATGCGGCGTTCGACGATTTCGCCCAGCGTCCGGCCGGGGCGCAAGTGTTCGGGCGCGATGCGGTAAATTTCCGCATAGCGGCGGTTGCACAGGATCAGCCGTTCAGCGGCGTCGAAAAAGCAGATGCCTTGCGAGATGTTGTCGATCGCCGTCTCGAATCGCAGCGCCTGTTGCTCGAGTGTTGCGATCGTAGCCCTGAGTTCGCGCTCGAGCGTCTCGTACGAGGAGCCCGCCAGTTTCGCCAGCGTGGCAAGCTCGGTCGATTCGGGCGCCTGGGCGGCTTGCCTCGATGATTTCGTGACCAAACACAGTTCCTCCGGTTCGGCGCCTGGCGCAAAGCAAGGAAAGCTCGCTGCAAGCTAAGCGACCGCATAGTGGTCCAGATATACTAATGGCATGTGAACCGGGTCGATGCCGGGGCATGGCGCAGTTCTTGCCTTCTCCCCTTGTGGGAGAAGGTGGATCGGCGCGCAGCGCCGAGACGGTTGAGGGTGCTGGCCGGAGCGCTGTCGGTTCCAAGCTGGAGCACCCCTCATCCGGCCGCTTCGCGGCCACCTTCTCCCACAAGGGGGCCCACAAGGGGGCCCACAAGGGGAGAAGGTGGAGCCAATCTCGTGCAGGCCCATCGCACATGATGGCCGATCCTGCCGGTGAAAATCTCGACGGGCGGTTCGGCGCGCTGCGCCGGTCCCAGAGGTCAGTCCAAAGACTCGGCATTGTGCCAGAAGCCGGCAAGTGTGCATGGCAGCCCATCATGAACGATTGCGAATGAGCATGGTGACCACGAAGAAAGCGCCGACCGAACTGGTGATGATGCCGATCGGCAGTTCCTGCGGCGACAGCAGCGTGCGCGCCAGAAGGTCACTTGCTAGCAGCAGCACCGCTCCGAAGAGGGCGCAGCTTGCAATCAGGCGCAGATGCAACGGGCCGGCCAGGGGCCGGGACAGATGCGGGATCATCAGCCCGACGAAACCGATGACACCTACGACCGAGACCAGGATCGCCGTCGAGAAGGCAGCGACGAGAAACGCCGTCCTGCGCATCCGCACAACCGGCACGCCGAGGCTTTCGGCAGCATTCTCGCCGGCCAGGAAGGCGTCGAGCTTGCGATGGTTCCACAGGCCATAAGCAAGAATGGTGCACGCGCCAAGAGCAGCCAGCCCGACATTGTCCCATCGCGCTAGGCCGAGCCCGCCCATGGTCCAGAACAAAACCGAGCGAGCGGCGCGCTGGTCTCCGGCGAAGACGAGATAGTTGGTCAGGGCGATGAACATGAACGAGACGGCAAGCCCGGCCAGTATCAGCCGTTCGGGGCCTTGCCCCCTCACCCGCGAAACCAGCAAAAGCACGATGCCGGCGGCCAAAATGCCGCCGGTGAAGGCGGCAACCGGCAACGTCCAGATGCCGAAACGGTCGCCAAAAATGGTGATGACGGAAACAGCGCCGGCCGCGGCACCGGAGGACAGCCCGAACAGGAATGGATCGGCGAGATCGTTTCGGGTTACCGTCTGCAGCAGCGCGCCGATGACGCCCAGCCCTGCGCCGACACAGATCGCCATGATGGTGCGCGGCAGCCTGAGATCGACGACAATCTTGGCAACCGGGATCTTGGCGACCGGGATATTGCCGACTGAGCCGGGCACGAGGTCTCCGTCCAGCCCGGCCGCATGTCCGAGCGCAGCAATCACGTCGCTCAACGCTATGACTGTCGATCCATAGGCGATCGACAGCAGAGCAAGAGCGGCGATTGCTGCCGCTCCTGCTGCCATGGCCAATTCGAACGCCCTGTGGCGCAAGCTCAGAAGGCTTCCGGGTGCATCGCGCTGGCGATCTTGCCGATCGCCTCGATGTTAGCAGGTCCGGGCGTCAGCTCGGCATAGCGCAGCGCGACGAAGCGCTCGCTCCTGACCGCATCGGTCTCCTTCATTGCCGGATGGACTTTGAGGAAGTCGAGCAGTTTCCTGTAACCGCCGCCGTCCTGGTAGTCGAGCAGGATCAGGAACTGCGGATTGCGGGAAGCGACCGTTTCCCAGTCCGTGTTGCCCCAGTTCGTCTGCATGTCGGCCATGATGTTGTCGCCGCCGGCAGCGGCGATCATGGCGCTGGGGATCGCGAACTTGCCTGATGTGAAGGGTTTGTCTTCGCCGGAGTCGTAGAGAAACACCCGCGTCCGCTCGCGGTCGCCGGCCTTTGCCGTGATATCGGCGAGTTGCGCTTTCCAGCCTGAAACGAGTTTTTCCGCCTTGGCTTGCTTGCCGAAAATCCTGCCCAGCTTTTCGATGTCGCCGTAGAGCAGGTCCATCGAGGCGGCGGGGCGGTTGTTGTCGAGATGGACGCAGCTTTCCGTCAGCACCAGCGTCTTGACGCCGTGCGGCGCCAGCGTATCTGGCGTTACCTCGCCGCCCGGCTTCATACCGTAATACCAGCCGGCGAAGAAGAAATCGGGCTCGACCGCGACCAGGTTTTCGAGCGCCGGGTATTTCGGCGCAAGTTCAGGGATCGCGCCCTGCTTGGCCTTGAATTCCGGACCGACCTTGTACCATCCGGTGATGCCGGTCAGGCCGACGATCGACGGTTGCAGCCCCAGCGCGAAGGCCATCTCGGCCATGTTCATATCCTGGATGACGGCACGCTTCGGCGCGGCGTCGAACGTCAGCGGCGTACCGCAGCTGTCGACTGTTACCGGGAAAGCGAAGGCGGTCTGGGCAAGCAGCAGAGAGGCAAAAGACAGTGCGAGGCGTTTCACGGATGTTGCTCCTTGGTTAGATCAGAAGAGGCACGGTTCGGGACTTCGAACACCGTGAGTTCGCGGTCTTCGGTCGGATGGCGCAGCCGAAGCACGTCGACGCCGAAAATCTCGCGGATCAACTGCTTGGTCAGCGCCTCGCGCGGACCGGCGAGTGCCTGCAGCCGGGCCTCGTTCATCACCGCGACCCTGGTGGCAAATGGCGTGACCAGCGACAGATCATGCAGCACCGCCACGACGGTCATGCCAAGCTGCGATACGAGTTCGAGAAGTTCGCTGCGGGCGCGCGGATCGAGATGATTGGTCGGTTCATCGAGGAACAGGATTTTCGGCTCCTGGGCGATGGCGCGCGCCAGCTGGGCGCGTTGCCGCTCACCACCCGACAGCGAGCCGATCGTGCGGCCGAGCAGCGGCAGCAGGCCGGTTCTGCGAAGCGCTTCGACGACGATGTCGCGTTGCTCGCTCCTGCGTCGCCAGCAGGCATGCGGGACCCGCCCAAGTCCGACGTAGTCGATCACGGCAAGCCGCGGATCGGGCTGATCGGTCTGGCCGACGACTGCCATGTGCAGCGCCCGCTCGGCGGCCGGAAACGTCTCCAGCCGGCGTCCGGAAAATCTCACATCTCCCGCGCTCGGACGCAGCGTGCCGCATAGCATGCGCAGCAGCGTCGTCTTGCCGGCGCCGTTGGGACCGATGATAGCGAGGCGGTCTCCCGCCGCGACCGAAAGGCTGACCGCACTGACCAGGCGCTGGCCATTCGCCGTGGCGCTCAGTTCACGCGCTTCAAGAAGAGGCTGGCAGGCGTCCAACTTACCGTCACTTTCTCAATGGCGACGGAAGGAAGCTGGACCGGCCGACAAGACCGATGTCCACGTCTCCTCCCGGCACACCCCGTCCGGTCAACTCGTGCGATGGCAGGTCTCCTGGCTCGCGGGTCCTTGCGCCATCCTGCCTTCCCAGCCTTGCCGGCCAGTGGCATTTTCGGATTTTGCTCGCCGCTTACAGTTGCGGGGGCAGCCACGGCCTCGATCCGAAGATCTCACCGTGTTCCCTTTTCACCCTCGCCTTTCGGCTTGGGGACCATCAGTCAGCCACCCTAGTTTTCCGCCAATCCCAGCGCAATAAGTTTCCGGGGTTCGGAGTGCCCCGCGAGCAATGGTCTTGTCAGAACGAGCATACCGAATCTTGTAATGTAATAACGTTACTACTTAAAAGACAACGCCTGCTCCCGTCAAGCGCTTCGCCCAACGCCTTCGACTTGCCGACCACCGTCGCATTGCGCGGTGCGCAATTTCGATCAAACTGCCTCCACCAGGAAGCGATACCATGACCTGGCCAATGCGCAGTCCCACAGCAAGGAGCCATATGAACCCGACCGAGAAAGCGCTGTGGTTCGTCGAAAGCCATCTGCCGGAAGCCATCTCGCTCGACGATGTCGCCAACAGCAGCGGCGTGTCGCGCTTTCACGTGAGGCGGGCTTTCGGTGCGGCGACAGGCCGTTCGGTGATGGGCTACCTGCGTTCTCGCCGCCTGACCGAGGCGGCGCGCAGGCTCGCCGCCGGCGCACCGGACATTCTCTCGGTCGCGCTCGACGCCGGCTATGCCTCGCATGAGGCTTTCACCCGCGCCTTCCGCGACCAGTTCGGCACCACGCCGGAACTGGTGCGCGCGCAAGGCTCACTCAAAAACCTCGATCTCGTGGAGCCGATCCTGATGGACCAGTCCTTCCTCACCAATCTCGAGCCGCCGCGTTTCGAAACCAGCCGGCCGTTCCTCATCGCCGGTCTCGGCGAGCGCTACAGCTGCGAAACCAGCGCCGGCATCCCGATGCAGTGGCAGCGGTTCGGCCCCTATATCGGCAACATTGCAGGCGAGGTCGGCGACGTCGCCTATGGCGTCTGCGTCAACGGCGACGATGCAGGCAATTTCGACTATATCGCCGGCGTCGAGGTGTCCGACTTTTCGGACCTGCCGAAGGAGTTTTCGCGCGTACGCGTGCCGGAGCAGGAATACGCCGTGTTCGCCCATCGTGACCACATCTCGACCATCCGCCGCACGGTCAACACGATCTGGAACAAATGGCTGCCGGCCTCCGGGCACAAGATTGCCGACGCGCCCGAATTCGAGCGCTACGGTCCCGAATTCGATCCGCGCAGCGGCAATGGCGGGCTGGAAATCTGGATACCGGTCAAAGGGTGAGAATGGCCCAGTTTTCAACTTGTGTTGGAGACTAGTGTCGCGGCGCTCCGCCTTATCTTGCCTTCTCCCCTTGTCCCACAAGGGGAGAGGGGAAAGACGCTACAACTCCAGGTTCCAGTTCTGGCCGACCAGATCCTTGCCGAAGGCGTGGTGGCGTTCCTGATTGGCCAGCTTGAACCCGGCCGCCTCGTAGATGCGGCGCGCTGAGGTGAGCACGTCGTTGGTCCACAGCGTCAATTTCTTGTAGCCCTTGGCACGGGCAAGGCCGGTGCATTCCTCGACCAGCCGCCTGCCGATGCCGAGACCGCGCGCCGAGGGTTCGACATAGAGCAGGCGCAGCTTCGCCACCGCGTCCGACTGGCGCACGAGAAAGACCGAGCCGACGACTTCCCCTTCCCGCTCGGCGATCCAGCTGCGTTCCCATTTCGGATCGTAGGATTTGACGAAGGCGCCGAGGATTTCGGCGACCAGCGCCTCATAAGTTTCGTCCCAGCCATATTCCTGCGCGTAGAGCAGGCCCTGGCGATGGATGATCCAGCCGATGTCGCCGACCTGCAAAGACCGCAGCATGTAAGGGACCTTGGGCTCTGCACTCTCGCCCAGCAGGCGCTGCACCGTCTGCATCGCCTTGACCAGCCGGTCCTGTTCCGGTGCGGAAAGCCGGTCGAGCAGGGCCGCGACCTGATCGTGCGAACCCTGGTTCAGCGGGGCGAACGCCGCTCTTCCCGCCGGCGTCAGCGCAATCGACGAGCGCCGAGCATCGGCTTGCGTCGCCACGCGCTCGACCAGGCCACGCTCTTCGAACTTTTTCAGCAACCGGCTGAGATAGCCGGGGTCGAGACCGAGATCGCGCGCAAGATCGGTGGCGGTCAGGCCATCGCGAAGCGCCAGTTCATAGAGCACCCGAGCCTCGGTCAGCGAGAAGGCGCTTTTCAGCAGCCCTTCGTCGAGCAGCCCGATCTGGCGGGTGTAAAAGCGGTTGAAGCCCCGCACTGCATCGATCCGCTCCCTGCCGGGTTGATGATGAATCGTCATGGCATCCTCCTGCCCGCACAAGATCAACCATTTAGTTGACTCAGTCAAGTATCAGTTCGAAGCAGGCTGCGGCTGTCGATCAGCTCACTCAGCGCCTTGACTCTCGCCAGCCACCGGCTTATCTCACCGCCACGTTAGCACTCGCCATTGGTGAGTGCTAAGCGTAGGTCCGGCGCCGCCGGGCTTATAGGTTTGTCCGGCGCCGCCGGACGGAGGAACTATTCTCACCATTCTCACCGAGGAATAAAAAATGGCAAAGTCGAAGTTCCGCCCGCTTCATGACCGCGTGGTCGTACGCCGGGTTGAATCCGAATCCAAGACTGCCGGCGGGATCATCATCCCCGACACGGCGAAGGAAAAGCCGCAGGAAGGCGAGATCATCGCCGTTGGCTCCGGCGCCCGCGACGAAGCCGGCAAGCTCGTCCCGCTGGACGTCAAGGCCGGCGATCGCATCCTGTTCGGCAAGTGGTCGGGCACCGAAGTCAAGCTCAATGGCGAAGACCTTCTGATCATGAAGGAATCCGACATCATGGGCATCATCGGCTGATTATCGGCCTCACCATCACTTAATCCTAGGGCTCAATTCAAGCCCCTGCCAGGAGCTAAAAATGGCTGCCAAAGACGTAAAATTTTCTCGCGATGCCCGTGAGCGCATGCTGCGCGGCGTCAACATCCTCGCCGACGCAGTGAAGGTCACGCTCGGCCCCAAGGGCCGCAACGTCGTCATCGACAAGTCGTTCGGCGCACCGCGCATCACCAAGGACGGCGTCACCGTCGCCAAGGAAATCGAGCTTGAAGACAAGTTCGAGAACATGGGCGCGCAGATGGTCCGCGAAGTTGCTTCGAAGACCAACGACATCGCCGGCGACGGCACCACGACCGCGACCGTTCTGGCGCAGTCGATCGTCCAGGAAGGCCACAAGGCGGTTGCCGCCGGCATGAACCCGATGGACCTGAAGCGCGGCATCGACCTCGCGGTTGGCGACGTCGTCTCGACGCTGATCAAGAACGCCAAGAAGATCAAGACCTCGGAAGAGGTTGCCCAGGTCGGCACCATCGCCGGCAATGGCGATGTTTCGGTCGGCTCGATGATCGCCGAAGCGATGCAGAAGGTCGGCAACGAGGGCGTCATCACGGTCGAGGAAGCCAAGACCGCCGAGACCGAACTCGAAGTCGTCGAAGGCATGCAGTTCGACCGCGGCTATCTCTCGCCCTACTTCGTCACCAACGCCGACAAGATGGTTGCGGATCTGGAAGATGCCTACATCCTTCTCCACGAGAAGAAGCTCTCCAACCTGCAGGCCATGCTGCCGATCCTCGAGGCTGTCGTGCAGACCTCGAAGCCGCTGGTCATCATTTCGGAAGACGTCGAAGGCGAGGCCCTGGCCACGCTGGTCGTCAACAAGCTGCGTGGCGGCCTGAAGATCGCCGCAGTCAAGGCGCCGGGCTTCGGTGATCGCCGCAAGGCCATGCTGGAAGACATCGCCATCCTCACCGGTGGCCAGGTCATTTCCGAAGACCTCGGCATCAAGCTCGAGAATGTTGGCCTCAACATGCTCGGCCGCGCCAAGAAGGTGTCTATCTCCAAGGAGAACACCACCATCGTCGATGGTGCCGGCAAGAAGGCCGAGATCCAGGGCCGCGTCGCCCAGATCAAGCAGCAGATCGAGGAGACCACCTCGGACTACGACAAGGAGAAGCTGCAGGAACGTCTCGCCAAGCTGGCGGGCGGCGTTGCCGTCATCCGCGTCGGCGGTGCGACCGAGATCGAAGTCAAGGAAAAGAAGGACCGCGTCGATGACGCCCTCAACGCGACCCGTGCGGCCGTCGAAGAAGGCATCGTTCCCGGCGGCGGCGTCGCACTGCTGCGCGCTTCGCTGAGCATCAAGGCTGTCGGCGCCAACTCAGACCAGACCGCTGGCATCGCCATCGTGCGTCGCGCGCTGCAGGCTCCGGCCCGTCAGATCGCGGCCAACGCCGGTGCGGAAGCATCGATCGTTGCCGGCAAGATCCTCGAGAACAAGGGCCCGACCTTCGGCTTCAACGCCCAGACCGGCGAATATGGCGACATGATCGCCATGGGTATCGTCGATCCGGTCAAGGTCGTGCGCACGGCACTCCAGGACGCGGCCTCGGTCGCCGGCCTGCTGGTCACCACCGAAGCCATGATCGCGGAGGCTCCGAAGAAGGAGTCGGCTGGCGGCGGCATGCCAGGCGGCATGGGCGGCGGCGGCATGGGCGGCATGGGCGGCATGGACTTCTAAGAAGTCCATAAGCCTTCTGATAGGGAAAGGGCGGCCGAGAGGTCGCCCTTTTTCGTTACCGTGGCGATTATGGTCAGAGGTGACGTGTCGGATAAGGAGCTTGATCACTAGCAAGTGCGCATTCTACACGGGCGCGTTCCTTCGACCACTGTCCCGGCATGGATTCTAGGGTCTCCGCAACGTCGCTTCGCTCCTGCTCCGCCGTTGGATGAGGAAGGCAATGTCGTTTCGGCTAATCTTCAGCGCTGGCGATTTGCTGATTGCGCGATAGCGTGCCGAGAAAGTAAGCAAGAAAAAGTGCTGAAGCCCAAACCATGGCCGAAGTGATAGAGCACCCCAGAGCCAACGTCGCAAACCGTACTGGATATGAGATAGGCGTGTAAAGCTGATGCTGGAATTTTGCTCCGGCTAATTTCAAACTGGTCCACTTGCAGAAAGTGGCGTTGAATCCCTACGAAATGTGTATTATGTTACACGGAGCGCTCTTATGGAACGCGACAGCCGGAAGCTGATCAAACTGCTTGAGGAGGACGGGTGGTTTGAGATCGGCATCACCGGCTCGCATCATCATTTCAAGCATCCAACGAAACCTGGAAAAGTGACAATCCCCCACCCTCGTAAAGATATACCGATTGGCACGGTTCAGGCGCTGATGAAGCACGCGGGGCTGCTCAACAAAGCAAGATAAGAAAATGCGCTACATCGCCTTTATTCGCAAAGATCCTGATAGCGTCTATGGCGTCGAATTTCCCGATATGCCCGGCTGCATTTCGGCTGGCGACACGATAGACGAGGCTGTGCGCAACGCTGTCGAGGCGCTTTCCGGTCATGTGCGAATGCTGGAGGCCGACGGCGATCCGGTGCCTTCCCCTCGCGATTTCGATGCGATTGCAAATGATCCAGAACTTGCGGAGGAACGCGAAGGCGCTATGACGACGGTCGTTCCGCTGATCCGTGACCGTGGTTCCACAACGCGTATCAATGTATCCTTCGATCTCGGCCTGCTTGAAGCTATCGATGCCGCGGCGCGTGAACGGGGACAAACCCGCTCCGCCTTCCTTGCTTCCGCCGCACGCAAAGAGATTGTTGACTAATTGTGCAGACGTGGGCGCTGGCGAGGGCCGAGCCTGTCAAGCTCAGACAAGCAGTATCAGTTCGCCGTGACAGCGACTTCTTTGGCCGGCAAAGCACTCTCTATCAGCGCGGCGACTTCATCGGCCACCGCCAGCACCGGGGCGCGGTCGCGGGTGGCGCGCGCGATCACCATCAGCCCTTCCAGCGATGATTCGACAAGCAGCGCCAGGGCGCGGGCGCGGCGCTCGGGCACCCCTGCCCTGACGAAGGCCGCTTGCAGCAGGCCTACCCATTGCTCGAAAGCCGACCGGCACAGTTCGGCCAACTCCGGCACGTCGGCCGGCGAGTCCAGCACCACGGGTGCAATCGGACAGCCAAGCGTGAACTGGTTGTCCTCCAGCATGCGTGCGACCGACTGGTAGATGTGGTGGACAGCCACCGCCGGATCTTTTTCGGCAGCAAGCTCTTCGCCAAGCCATCGAGACACCTTGTCCACGCTGTCGCGCGTCACCTCGATGACCAATTGGTCCTTGCCGCCCGGAAAATGAAAGTAGAGCGATCCTCTCGGCGCACCGGAGGCGCTCAAAATGTCGTTGAGCGAGGTGCCGTGATAGCCGCGCTGCCTCAGCAGCAGCGCTGTCGCCTCGATCATGCGGATGCGGGTGTCGTTCGCCATGTCAACCTCTGTCAGGAGTGAGCTTTATAGCCTTGCGCCGAATATGACAATCGGTCTATATAGTATATAGATCAGTCTATATATTCGGCGTTTCATCGAAGAGGAGCATGACAAAATGACCATCCGTGAAGCAGAGGCCCAATGGCAGGGTTCGTTGAAAGAAGGCTCGGGCCGTCTGCGGCTCGGCAGCGGCGTCTTCGAAGGCGCCTATTCCTTCCCGTCGCGCTTCGAAAACGGTCCCGGCACCAATCCCGAGGAACTGATTGCGGCGGCACATGCCGGCTGCTTTTCAATGGCGTTGAGCGCCATACTGGGCAGCGGCGGCCATGTCCCCGTAGGGATTCGCACCGTCGCCAAGGTGCATCTCGGCACGAGCACGGCCGGACCGACGCTCACCCGCATCGACCTCGAAACGGAAGCCGAGGTCCCGGGCCTGGCGCCCCAGGAATTCCAGCGCCTTGCCCAATCGGCGAAAGCAACATGCCTCGTCTCCCGGGCTTTGGCGGGCGTGGCGGATATCAGGCTCAAGGCCGACCTCGTCACGGCCGCCGCTGCGGAAAAATGAAATCAGGAGGTACCGAGATGAAACGGGATAGCATCATTGTTGTCCATCCCGACGACCAATCCAGACAGACGGCCGAGATCATGCGGCGCTTCAACGACGTGTTCCAACTTCATGATCCGTCGGCACTCGGCGAGCTGGTGGCCGAAGACTGCGTCATCGAAAACACCGTGCCGGCGCCGGATGGCGCCCGCCATGCCGGCCGGGAGGCATGCGTGCGGCTGTGGTCGGCGATCGCCAGCGAACCCGGCACCCGCTTCGACGTTGAAGAAACGTTCGTCGCCGGTGAGCGGGCGACAATCCGCTGGCGCTACTGGCCTGCCGACGGCGACTCCATCCGTGGCATCAATCTGATGCGCGTAACGGACGGGCAGATCGTCGATGCGATGGGATACGTCAAGGGGTAGCGCCAACAGGCGCTACCGCTCGGCCAGCGCCAGTTTTGCGCCGAGCATGACGAAGGCGCCGGCGAAGGTGCGGCGCATCCAGGTGAGCACCATCGGCCGCGACACGACATGGCTGCGGATCGAGGCGGCGAAGATGCCGTAGCCGACAAAGACGATGAAGGTCAAAAGCATGAAGACGGAGCTGAGCTCCAGCATCTTCGACAGCGCATGCGGTTCGGTGGTGCTGACGAACTGCGGCAGGAAGGCGAAGAAGAAGATCGACAGCTTCGGGTTGAGGATGTTGATGAGGATGCCAGAGGTAATCACCTTGCTGGCCGAGCGCGGCGCGACATCCTGCCCGACGTTCAAGCTGCCGCTCTCCTTCAGCGTGTTCCATGCCATGTAGAGCAGATAGGCGACGCCCAGATATTTCAGCGTCTCGAAGGCGAGCGCGCTGGTGTGCAGCAGCGCCGCCAGACCGGTGATGGCGGCCGCCATGTGCGGAATAATGCCGAGCGTGCAACCAAAAGCCGCGATGATGCTGGCGCGCGCGCCACGCGAAAGTCCGGCGCTCAGCGTATAGAGAACGCCGGTGCCGGGCGAAGCCACTACGATCAGCGACGTCAACAAGAATTCGATGCTCACGATGCGTCCTCCGGTGACCTGCCGCCAGCAAGGTAGCCAGCGAAACGCGCGGGCACAAGCCAGCCCGAGGACCGGTAGTGCCTCATTTCGAATTTCGGGTCACGATCCAAGGCGGAATCCCTCGGCGGGATTTTAATCCAACTCCCGTGGGCGACGTTTCGTAAGCTCGTTTCCTGAGGCAAACCTTGCACTGCTGGCCCTGCCATCATCGCATTGGCCTGACTTTGGACACCACCTTCGCTGCGAACGAGGCCGGTCCGGTGCCAGTCCGGAACACTTCTTGACCCGATGCCGTGTAAGCTACAAACTTGTCCTTGCGCCGTGGCCACCTCTCCTGAAGCGGGATAATCGTCATGTGTCACCAATCCTTTGGATCGCAGGAGCTGACGAAAGGCAAGGTTGTGGCGCATGCCCTGTCCTGCGCCACTGTGTTGTTCTTTGTTGCGCGCCCGGTTTTCACGATGCTTCGCTCTGGCAGAGAAATGCTTGCGGCGGCTCTCCTGCTTGGACTTTGCGCCAGCGCGAGCGCCGATGACGTGCTTTTCGAAAACGTCCGCATCTTCGACGGGAAGGGCGCCGCACTTTCGGCTCCGTCGAGTGTGCTGGTGCAGGGCAACCTGATCGCGCGGATTTCGACAAGTCCCATCGCGGCCGAGGGCGCGCAGCGCATTGCCGGCAACGGGCGAACGCTGATGCCGGGGCTGATTGATGCGCATTGGCACGCAATGCTGATTGCATCCACCCCGGCAGAGGCGATGGGCGACATCGGCTTCGCCAATCTTGCGGCCGGCGACGAGGCGATGGATACGCTGATGCGCGGCTTCACCACCGTTCGCGACGTGGGCGGGCCGGCGTTCGGCCTCAAGCGCGCGATAGATCAAGGCATCATCGCGGGACCGCGCATCTATCCGTCCGGAGCCATGATCACCGTGACCAGCGGGCATGGGGATTTCCGCCAGCTCAGCGACTTGCCTCGGACGATCGGCGGCTTGTTCACCCCCATGGAGAGGAACGGCGGCAGCATAGTCGTGGACAGCCCCGATGAGGTGCGTTTGCGTGCCCGCGAGCAATTCATGCAGGGGGCCGCGCTGCTGAAGCTGACAGCGGGCGGTGGAGTGTCGTCGCCCCACAGCCCGCTCGACGTCACCACCTTCACCGAGCCCGAACTGCGGGCCGCCGTTGAAATTGCCGAGAATTGGGGCACCTACGTCGCCGCGCACGCCTTCACCTCGGATGCGATCCGGAAGGCTGTCGCGGCTGGCGTCAAGTGCATCGAACACGGCTTCCTCATGGACGAGGCAACCGCCAAGCTGATCGCCGAAAAGGACGTTTGGCTGAGCTTGCAGCCGCTTCCCGAATTGATGAGGACAGGCCTCCGAGAGGGTTCGGTCGAGCGAGCCAAGGCCGATGAGGTGTGGCCGGGCATCGGCAGGACCTACGAACTCGCGAAGAAATACAAGATCAAGACGGCATGGGGCACCGATGTCCTGTTCTCCCGCGCGCTGGCGAAGCAGCAGGGAGCAATCCTGGCGTCGCTTGTGCGTTGGTACACGCCTGCCGAAGCGCTCGTCATGGCGACCGGGACCAATGCCGAGCTGCTCGCGCTGTCGGGCCTTCGCAATCCCTATCCAGGAAAGCTCGGCGTGATCGAAGAGGGCGCGCTCGCCGACCTCCTGCTCGTCGAAGGCAATCCGCTGGAGAACCTCGACCTGGTGGCCGATCCTGCCAACAACTTCAAAATCATAATGAAGGACGGCCTGATCTACAAAAACACGCTGACTCAGTGAGGAACGACTGAGCCGCCCGTCTCTACTCGACGCATCCGATGGCCTGGCCGCAGAGCGCTGGAATTCCACAGCCCAGCGACAGGAATGGCCGCTTCCCACCCGAGGTGGAAATTCAAACTGAGACCTATCGAGGCCCGTTATCAGGGCGCGGGCAGACCATGTGCCTTGCGCGCCATCAGGCAGTCGTCGCCACCGGGCATGCAGGCGCGGCAGACGTCCGGTCTGACGTCGTAGATGCCACAAATGGTCGACTTGCCGACCTCGCCGGAAAGTGCCGAGCAGCGCACGCCTTCGCAGCGCATGCCGGCCTCGTCAGCAGCCACATAGTCTTGCGGGATCCGGTCGAGCTGCGCGTCATCTTCGGTCGAGAAGCGCGGCCATTCGGCCGAATAGGAACAGCAGGCGCCACAGCTCTGGCAGTCGAAGAGAGGCGCGGCGCGCTCCTCCAGTGATGAAAAGTCCCCGGCGCTCGCCAGGGCGAGCAGCCCTGAGGCAACGGGATTCAGGTCGGCGCTTCGCGGCAAGGGCGCTATTTTTTCTTCCTGGTCTTGCGCGACGCCACGTCCGCCGGCGACTTGAACAGGTCGGTCGCTGCCTCGGCGGCAACATCGGCTTTCGGCGCGGCGGCCGGCTTGGCCAGCTTTGCGGTGGCAGCGGCTGCTGCCGGCTGATCCTTGGCGGAAAATTTTATGGCCATATCAATCCTCGTCGGAGAAACGCGATGATGGCGCATTCGGGTTGCGAAGCCGGCCGATCAGCGCCGAGACCGCCGTGATGTTCATTTCCTCGGGCGACCAGTTCCTGGCCTCCTCGATGTGCCGGGGTGCCAGTTCGCGATGCGTGCTGCCGCTATAGGCGGCATCCTGATGGGTGACGCGCTCATGGGTCTTGGCATTTTCGCGGACATACTCGATCAGATAGTTCGGGCATTCGGAGCGGCCACGCACGCCGAGCCTGACCTGGGCATCGCCATGGGCGCGCTTGCAGCGCTCGAGCTTTTCGAGCACGCGCCGGACATACTCGACCGGCTTGTCGAGGGCTCCCACGACATCGGCGATGGTCGAATCGGCGGCGATCGCCTCTTGCGGGACGCGCTTGGTGGCCATCAGCGTTTGCCCACGCGCTTCGGCGCGGCAGCGAGCGCGGCGGCTGCAGCCAGCTCGTCGGCTTCTTTCTCCAGGCGCAGTTCGCGCAGCCGCGCGGTCTTGGCTTCCCGGGCCTGGCTGACAGCATCCTGCTCGGAAATAATGCGGTTGAGCGACATGGACTGGGTCTGGGTCTTGCTGAAGATGGATTCGGCGTGGTCGCGGGATTTCTTCGAAGTGGCGGTCAAGGTCTTTCTCCCGGTTCGGAGCGTAATGCCGAAAATGGCGAGACCGGTCTTTCGACCAGGACCACGCACAAAGCAATACGGCAGTCGATTTCAAATTGCTGGAGCATCCTTAGCACGTTCAAGCGAACGCGCGGTGCTCTTTTCGAACTTTTGCGGCGCCCGAAACGCAAAAGGCCAGGCATTGCCTGACCTCCGCTGGAGCGCCGCGCGTCCGGTTGAACGCGCGTGCACTTGCTCATTCTGCGCATGATCCTTTCCGGAAACTGATGTTTTCGGGGTCATGCGCTGGAATTTGCCGTTCACCGGTGCCAGTACATCCGTGGTCACCGGCGAGGCTGAATTCCGTTTTAGGCCGCCTTCAACTGATCGGCGGACATCTTGCCCGACTTGTTGTCGCGGACCATCTCGTAGCCGAGCTTCTGGCCCTCGACGATGTCGCGCATTCCGGCGCGCTCTACGGCCGAGATGTGGACAAAAACGTCGGCCGAGCCGTCGTCAGGCTGAATAAAACCGAAACCCTTGGTGGCATTGAACCATTTAACTGTGCCTGTGCTCATAACGAACCCTTTCCGTGGCAAATATTCGTTCACCGTCATGCGAATGCACAACAGCGTTTGTCTCGATTTTGATGGGGGAAGTTCGTCAAAGGCGCGCCTGGACACGCGGATAACAAAAGTCGGTCAAACAAATATCGACGAATTGCTTTTAGACTTCTTTTGGCGCCGTGTCAATTTTTTGCTTTCGCCGTGTGCTTTCGTCGTCGGCGGGTCGATGGCGGCACGCTGGCTGCGCAGGCAATTCGACGGCGGATCTGACGCCGAAAACCGGGCCCAGCGCCAGCTGTTAAAATGTAAAAGAAAATCGCGCCATGCCGGGAACCATCTTGGCATCCGTGCATTTTAAATATCGCCAGCAGTTCATGAGAGCAATCTCAGGAAAGGCTGACACAAAGGACGCGTCCCGTGCAATAAAACGCGCGAGGGGCGTTCTTTTTATGCCGAGTAGCAATCGCCATGGCGGTCAGGGCCAAAGGCCGTGGCCTGTTGATTGACCGACGAGGCAGGGCTCCGAACCGAAAACCCCAGCCACCCGTTTCCCAGCCAGCAGATTGATTCCGGGAGATGCGGCCATGGTGAACAAGAGTCAGATTGCGGCCTAGCCAAGCAGCTCATGGGCTCGGTGAAGAAAGCCGCCGGCAAGGCCACCGGCAACAGGCGCGTCCAGGCTGAAGGCGTGGCCGACAAGATCGCCGGCAAAATGCAGAAGGCCTATGGCGACATCAAGGACAAGTTCAGGAAGGTGATCTGACCCCTGCGCTGCTGTTTCGATAGCGATGAGGAAGCGGGTTACGCGGCCTGCTGGCCGTTTCCATTGCCGTTAGAAATTCAGGCTCTTTGAGAAAGCGTTGGTGAAGGCGACCTCGCCATGGTCGCCAACGGCTTCGCCAAGCACCACGTCCATGCTGTCGCCGCTCACCCGCGCCAGCGCGAAGCCGCCCATATAAGCGGCCTTCGGCTTGAACAGGTCGAGCCCATCGCCGCGATAGATCATCGCTGTCTCGTGCTGGTGGCCATGAAAGATGCCGATGACGTTGTAGCCCCTCACCGTCGCCAGCAGTGCCTGCCGGTCCGCTTCGCTCCACCAGTGCGGCGCACCAGTGCCTTCATCGTCGAAGGTTCCTTTGGCGGCATCCCACCGTTCGATCGAGAAAACATCCCAACCATAGTGCTGGAACAGGATGACGGGGCGGCCGTCCGTTGCATAGGTCGCCAGATCCTGCTTCAGCCATGGCAGGCCGGAGACCGCGCCGTGGCCGGTGTCGCCGGCGAAACGGTGCGTCTGGACGAGATGCAGGCCACCCCAGTCCCACGAGTAGCAGTCGGTGTCGACATCGTAACTGGTCACCGGCACCGGCGGCTTGAAGAACACGCCGGCACGATGGTTGACCTCGACATAATCGCGCATTTCGCGGCGGTACCAGTCGACGTGGTTTGGCGGGCCGTTCTGGTCGAGATCGTGGTTGCCGAGGCCAACATAGACCGGCACATGCACGCGATCGGGGCCGATGCCCTGCTGGTAACGCTGGCTGAACTGGAGCAGCTGCGTGCCCTCGCTGGGCTGGATGACCTGGCCGCCGCCGTCATCGGTCATGTCGCCGCCGACGACGAGGCCAAGCGGTGTGCCGATGCGGCTGCCGGCTGAGCGCAGGCCGGTGGCGATGCCGTTGATTTCGGCCGGCCAATGCTTCTCGCCAATGGCGTTCAACGCGGCGACGCTGCGCAGCAAGGCGGCATCGGTCTTGCCTTCCTGCTGGCAATTAGGGCTCAGCCCGTTGGCCGTACGGCAGGCATGGACATCGGCGACGAACAGGAAGGTGGCGTCGACAGGCGCAATGCGCTGCCCGGTCTGTCCGAGCGCCGGTCGCGCAAGGACGCCGGCCGCAGCAAACCCAGCCGCCTTAGCCAGGAAGCGGCGCCGGGAGAGTGATCCTGCCGAGATGCGATTCATGGCATGAGATTCAGCACAGCCGGAGCCTCTTCGTCCAGTTGCCGCGAACGGTATGTCGACACGCTGCCGCAGGTCTGGCATTGCTTTCAGGTCAGGACTCAACTTGCGCGGGCAAACGCTATGAAGACTATATCCATCGCGACGGCACTTACCATCCTGGCGAGCGCCGCTCATGGTGCCGAGTGCATCGACGCCAAAGCCGCCAAGGCCGGATTCATTCTCGAAAGGCCCGGTATCCAAAGCGAGTTTCGACCGGCGGCGGGTGGAATGGTGTCGGTTGCCAACGAATACCAGTCCCAATCGCCGCAGACGCAGTTTCTGTTCGGCGGTCTGATCGAGGTGTTTCGCGACAGCGAGACCGGTCAGCTTGCGATGATCCCGTTTTCCGATCTCAGAAAGCTGTTCCCGCTCAAGGCCGGGGCGAAGAGCACGACCGTTTTCGTCCGCCTCGCTGCAAACAAACAGCCGAAGGGCACCGAGACGCTCGAGATCAGCGTCAAAGGCAAGGAGACGTTCAGCCTGGGCGACTGCAAATACAACGTGCTTGCGGTCAGGCAGACGATCAAGAACGAGGCCGGCAAGACCCAGGATGAATTCACCGCGCTCTACGCTCCCGACCTGCAGGCGGTTCTGGCCAGGCGCTATGACGAGGGCACCAACGCCGAAAGCGTGGTTGGCTATGAGACCATCAAACCGCTGCCGAATTAAGTCCCGGCAGGGCAGAGAGCCGACTGGCGCTCCGGCATCAAAAGGCTTTGTACTGCCGCAGCACCCTGCGACGTCGCTTCGCTCTTGCTGAGGAAACTCCCTGCTCCAGCGCGTTCAGGCAATCGCGCAGCACAGCAGAATCCTGCGTCGTCTTGGCCATCGACATGGCGCCGGAATAGGTGGCGACCGCGAGTGCCGCGAAACGCTGCGGATCGGTGTCCTGCTCCCTGCCCGCTTGCTGGTCGGCCCCGACCTTGGCGGCGATCGCCTGGCGCCACGCCGAAAAGATGCCGGCAAGAGCGGTGCGGAAATCCGGATCGGCAAGCGACAATTCATGCGCCAGGTTGTTGAGCGGGCAGCCGCGCACGAAACCCTGTTGCTCCAGTTCCGCGGCCACGGCCTCGAACACGCTGCGCACGCCCTCACGCGCCGAGCCTGCCGCCTGCACCGGCGCGATCCATGTTGCTTCGACGGCTGCGGCGACCCGCTCCTCGATCACCGCCAGGGCCAGCGCCTTCTTGGTCGGGAAGTGATGATGCAGCGCGCCACCGGTGACGCCTGCCGCGGCCATCAGGTCGCCGAGGCTGGAGGCATGGTAGCCGCGCGCCTGAAACGAGGCTTCGGCGACATCAAGCACGCGTTTGCGCAGGCCTTCCGGGTCGTTGGTGCGTTTGCCGGGCTGCGCCTTTGGGCGAGCGGTCATCTCTGCTGACATTTTTTAACGATAGCAGATTGACAAAACAGGACAACCGGTCTGTTTATAAAACAGGATGAACGCCCTGTTTTGGAGATTGCGCGATGAGCCTGCCCCTGAATGCCCGGTCCAAATCCGGCCTCAACGCTTCGCCGGTCGTCGAGCTCAGGCAATACACGCTGAAACCTGGCCGGCGCGACACGCTGATCGGAATCTTCGACGGTCACCTCATCGAGGGTCAGGAAGCGGCTGACATGACCATCATCGGTCAGTTTCGCGATCTCGACCGGCCTGACATGTTCATCTGGCTGCGCGGCTTCGAGGGTATGGAAGCGCGGAAAAATGCACTGACCGCGTTCTATGAGGGGCCCATCTGGGCTGCCTGGCGCGACGCCGCCAACGCCACGATGATCTCCTCCGACGACGTGCTGTTGCTGAAACCGGCATGGCCCGGCGCCGGCTTCGATCTGTCGGGCGCACAACGGGCGGCGTTGCCGGGTCACGAAAAGCCAAGCAGAGGCAATCGCTTGTCGGATATTGTTGCTATCAAGATTCATCATCTGCGGCCCGGCGCCGAAGCCGGATTCGCCAGCCGCTTCGAAACCGACGCGATTGCCGTGTTGGCGGCACATGGCGCGCGGCCGCTTGCTGCGTTTGTCTCCGAACATGCCGAAAACAGCTTTCCCCGCCTGCCGGTACGATCAGGCGAAAATGTCTTCATCAGCGTCGCCGCCTTCGACAGCGCGGACGCCCATGCCCGCCACGAGGCAGTCCTTGCCGGTTCCCCGGAGTGGCAGGCATTGCAATCGGGCCTGGCCAGACCGACGGAAACGGTGCGCCTATCTCCAACCTCACGATCGCTGCTTGCGCGGTGAGAGGCGCTACTTCAACCGATTTGCATCCTTGTCGCCCGCAATCTTCGCTTGAAGCCATTTGTGCAACGCGATAGGCCGGTGCCGAACTCGACAGACCGGAGAGACATGTGAGCGCGCCAGAGACCAGAACCGAAACCGACACGTTCGGTCCCATCGAGGTCGCCGCCGATCGTTACTGGGGCGCGCAGGCGCAGCGTTCGCTGGGCAATTTCAAAATCGGCTGGGAAAAGCAGCCGGCGTCGATCGTTCGCGCGCTGGGCATCGTCAAGCAGGCGGCGGCCGAAACCAATATGAAGCTGAAGCGGCTCGACCCGGCCATCGGCAACGCGATCATCGAAGCCTCTCAGGAAGTCATCGACGGCAAGCTGAACGATCATTTCCCGCTGGTCGTCTGGCAGACCGGCTCGGGCACGCAATCCAACATGAATGCCAACGAGGTGATCTCCAACCGAGCGATCGAACTGCTGGGCGGTGTCATGGGGTCGAAGAAACCGGTGCATCCCAACGACCATGTCAATATGAGCCAGTCGTCGAACGATACCTATCCGACGGCCATGCATATCGCCTGCGCCGAGCGCATCGTGCACGATTTGTTGCCGGCGCTCAGGCATTTGCACGCCGCGCTGGAGGCCAAGACCAAAGCATTCGCCCACATCGTCAAGATCGGCCGCACCCACACGCAGGACGCGACGCCCCTCACTCTTGGCCAGGAATTCTCAGGCTATGCCGCGCAGGTCGCCTCCTCGATCAAACGCATCGAGATGACGCTGCCTGGCCTGCAGGAACTGGCGCAAGGCGGCACCGCCGTCGGCACCGGCCTCAACGCGCCGGTCGGCTTTGCCGAGAGAGTGGCGGATCGCATCGCCGCGATCACCGGCATCGCCTTCGTCACCGCGCCAAACAAGTTCGAGGCGCTGGCGGCGCATGATTCCATGGTGTTCTCGCATGGCGCCATCAACGCCTGCGCCGGCGCCCTGTTCAAGATTGCCAACGACATTCGTCTGCTCGGCTCCGGCCCGCGCTCCGGCCTTGGTGAACTGTCGCTGCCGGAAAACGAGCCGGGTTCGTCGATCATGCCGGGCAAGGTCAATCCCACCCAGTGCGAGGCGATGACCCAGGTCTGCATCCAGGTGTTCGGCAACAATGCGGCCGTGACCTTCGCCGGCAGCCAGGGCCATTTCGAGCTCAACGTGTACAACCCGCTGATGGCCTACAATTTCCTGCAGTCGGTGCAACTGCTCGCCGACGCCTCCATCTCGTTCACCGACAATTGCGTCGTCGGCATCGAGGCGCGGGAAGACAATATCAAGGCCGCCCTCGACCGTTCGCTGATGCTGGTGACAGCACTGGCGCCGACCATCGGCTACGACAACGCCGCCAAGATCGCCAAGACCGCTCACAAGAACGGCACAACCTTGCGTGAGGAAGCGCTTGCCACCGGGCTGGTCAGCGAAGCCGACTACGACCGCCTGGTTCGGCCGGAGGAGATGACGCATCCGGGATGATCTTGCGCTGATCGCAAAAACTTTACTGCGGTGAACAATCTGTAACCAAATCTGCATCTTTGGTGAACAGTCGCGCTACTCTATGTGGATGGGCACCACAACCCCTTCCGGAGAGAGCCCATCATGTCCACCAACACGTCCGTTGCCGGTTCCGGCACCGTTTCCAACGCCGCTTCCAACGCCTCAGGCAGCATCCTGCTCGGCCGTATCCTGCTTTCGGTCATCTTCGTGCTTTCCGGTTTCGGCAAGCTCACTGCGATCGCCGGCACCGCCGGTTACTTCGGCAGCATGGGTCTGCCGATGCCGACCGTGACGGCGATTGTCGTCGGTCTGCTCGAGCTGCTCGGCGGCCTCGCCATCCTCATCGGCTTTCAGACCCGGATCACCGCCTGGGTGCTGGCAATCTTCACCGTCGCCACCGGATTGGTCGCCCACACCGGCTGGGCCGATCAGATGCAGATGATCAGCTTCATGAAGAACCTGGCGATTGCCGGCGGCTTCCTCGTGCTGGCTTCCTCGGGGGCCGGCGCCTATTCGGTCGACGCCAAGCGCGGCTGAAGCGGTCCAGGAACCACTTGCAGCAAGGGGCGCGGAATTTTCCGCGTCCCTTTTTCGTTGTCGGTTTATGCCCGTCGATCAGCCGGCCGGACTTTCTGCTAGGATGAGGTGTCGGGGTGAAGCCAACCGCCGCCGACGTCGGAGGTGACCAATGCCGCGCGATGCGCTGCTTCTGCTTTCGCGGCTGCTGCTCGCCGCTCTATTCGTTCCGTCCGGCTTTCACGCGCTTACCGACATTGCCGGCACATCGGGCTATTTTTCCGGCCTTGGCCTGCCGCTGCCGACACTCGCAGCCTGGGCGACGGGCCTGTTCGAGCTGATCGCCGGACTGCTCATCCTCGTCGGCCTCAAGACGCCTGTCGTGGCGCTCCTGCTTGCCGCTTTCTGCATCGCGGCAGGCTTCATCGGCCACTATGGCCAGGGCGGCGACGATCCAACGCTGACCTTCATGCATTCGCAGATGCTGATGAAGGACATCGCGATATCGGGCGGTTTTCTGGCACTGGCAATGGCAGGCGCCGGCGCCTACTCGATCGACGGGCGGATGCTTCGGATCGGCGCTGAAACGACTTGACCGACACAACTGCCGGACTGAGCCGAATTATTTGACCGAGCCGAACTACTTGACTGAGCCAGACTACTTGGCTGGCATAGTGGGGCCGCCGTCGACCGCCAGCACCAGCCGGCGATTGGTGACCCTCGCCAGTTGCGCCAGTCGCCCGGCCGGCCGCTCGCCGTAAAGATCGGCCAGCGACGCCGGCAGCACCAGCGCCAGCACGCCATTGCCGCGCCTCTCCCATTTCAACCGCGGCATGACGCCCGGCATTGCCGCCGTCAGCAGGTAGACGACGCGCATGACCGCGGCCAGCACACGGGCGCGCTCGATATAGCGCGGCGTTGCCAGTGCCTTGATTTCTGGCGCGATCGATTCGTTGAAGACGCCATCATGACGGTAGGCGTTGGCCAACGCCAGGAAGGCGCGGCCGGGATGGTCGACGCCGATGAAGGAGGCGTGGGCAATGATGTTGAGCGATTGCTTGCCGCGATATTCGGGATGCGCGCGCCAGCCGATGTCGGCAAGCAGGCAGGCGGCCTGGCGGTAGCGCGCCTCGTCGACCGTCTCTTCGATGCCGAAGGCGGCGAAGGTCTTGCCCGTCCACTCGACAAGCTCATGCGCGTGGGTAACCGAGCGCGAACGCAGCCGGGCGAGTTCCTCCGAGGCCGAGATCAGCGGATCCGCCTTCTGCTCGGCTTTGTCGAGCAGCGAATAGAGAAAGCCCTCGCGCACGCCAAGTGCCGAGACGATGATCTTGGACGGCTGCATCGCCGCCATGATCTCCTGCAGCACGATGGCGCCATAAGGCAGCAGCGAGCGGCGGTTCTTCGAGACTCCTTCGATGCCCTTTACTTTCTCGATGTCACCCTTGGCGACCTGCTTGAGGAAATTCGCAGCGCTGTCGATGCCGATCTCGTAGTGATGCATGACACTCAGCGGATAGCTGGTCATTTCCATGTACAGCCGGGCGAGGTTTCGCCAGGTGCCGCCGACGGCATAGAACGGCCTGCCCTGCCCGCCTTTCAGCAGCTTTGCCTTCGCGAGCTCGTCGCGCGCTATCTTTGCCGCCTGGGCCAGCGAGTTCTTGGCCATGTCCTGCAGGCGCAGGCCGCCCAGCGGCAGCGTGATGCCGTCGCCGATTGCCTCGCCATCGACGTCGACCAGTTCGAGGCTGCCGCCGCCGAGGTCGCCGGCTATGCCGTTGGCCGGGTGGAAGCCGGAAATGACGCCAAGCGCGGAATAGTGGGCTTCCTGGCGCCCGCTCAGCACCTGGACCTCGGTCTTGAGCACATCTTCGGCGCGGTGGATGAAATCGGGGCCGTTGACCGCCTCGCGGGCGGCGGCAGTCGCCAGCACATACATATGCTCGGCGCCGGCCTGCTCGGACAGCGCGCGGAAACGCCGAAACTCCTCCATCGAACGGGTCACCGCCTCCGGATCGAGCTTTCCCGTCGAGACGATGCCGCGACCGAGGCCGGCCAGCATCTTTTCGTTGAACAGCGTGGTCGGCGAGCGCGCCAGCCCCTCATAGACGACAAGCCGGATCGAGTTCGACCCGATGTCGATGATGGACAGCGGTCGGCGGTCCTGAAGCCGGCCCTGGGACGTTGAAATCATCAGCCGGTCGCTGTGGCGTTTTTCTTGCGGCGCTTGAACTGCGCGATGCGCTTGGGCGCATGCGATTTCAGCGCATCGCCGCGTCCGGAAAGACTCGGATTGGTCATGAAATATTCCTGCGCGTTGAACGGTTCCTCGCCCTCCTCGAGCGTGGCGCGCCGGGAGGTTCCGTCAGCCAATACGTCGAAACTTTGCTGGTTGTCCATGATGTTGCCCAGCATGATCTGGCCGAGGACTTGTTCATGCACTGTTGGATTGGTGATCGGCACCATGGTTTCGACGCGGCGGTCGAGATTGCGCGGCATCAAATCGGCCGATGAGATGTAGACGATCGCCCCGTCCGACGGCAGTCCATGGCCGTTGCCGAAACAATAGATTCGGCTGTGCTCGAGGAAGCGGCCGACGATCGACTTTACCCTTATGTTTTCCGACAGGCCCGGCACTTGAGGCCTCAGGCAGCAGATGCCGCGCACGACGAGATCGATCTCGACGCCGGCGCGGCTGGCGTCATAGAGCGCGTCGATGATGATCGGGTCGACCAGCGAATTCATCTTCATCCAGATGCGGGCCGGCCTGCCCTCCAGCGCATGGCCAATCTCGTCCGAAATGTGCTTGAGGATGCGCTTGCGCAGCGTGAACGGCGAGATGGCCAGCCGCATCTCCTCGGTCGGCTCGGCGTAGCCGGTGATAAAATTGAACAGTTGGGCGACATCGCGGGCGATTGTCGGAGCGGTGGTGAAGAAGGACAGGTCGGTGTAGATGCGCGCGGTGACCGGATGGTAGTTGCCGGTGCCGAGATGCACATAGTTGCGCAGCTTGCCGTCCTCGCGCCGCACCACCAGCGACATTTTCGCGTGGGTCTTCAGTTCGAGGAAGCCGAACACGACCTGAACGCCGGCGCGCTCGAGGTCGCGCGCCCAGCGGATGTTGGCTTCCTCGTCGAAACGCGCCTTGAGCTCGACCAGCGCGGTCACCGACTTGCCGGCCTCCGCCGCGTCGACCAAAGCGCGCACGATCGGGCTGTCGTTCGAGGTGCGATAGAGCGTCTGCTTGATCGCCACCACTTCCGGATCGGCCATCGCCTGGCGCAGGAACTGCACCACCACGTCGAAGGATTCGTAGGGGTGATGAACGATGATGTCCTTCTCGCGGATGGCGGCGAAACAGTCGCCGCCGTGCTCGCGGATGCGTTCGGGAAAGCGCGGATTGTAAGGCTTGAATTTGAGATCGTCGCGGGCGATGGCGACGATCTCGGAAATCTGGCTGAGCGCCAGCGGACCAGTGAGCACGCTGATCCGGCTCGACGAGACGCCAAGCTCGCCGGCGACGAACTCGCGCAGTTCGGCCGGCATCAGCTTGTCGAATTCGATGCGGATGACCGAGCCGCGACGACGACGTTTCAGCGCCGTCTCGAACAGGCGCACGAGATCCTCCGACTCCTCCTCGACCTCGATGTCACTGTCGCGGATGATGCGGAACGTACCGGAGCCCTTGACCTCGTAGCCGGGGAACAGCTTGCCGATATAGAGGCCGACCGCTTCTTCCAGCGGAATGAAGCGGACATGATGCTTGCGGTCAGGCAAGCGGATGAAGCGCTTCAGCGCCACGGGCAGACGCAACAGCGCGCTCATCTCCTCGCCATTCCTGCGGTGGCGCAGTTGCAGCGCCATCGAGAAGCCGAGATTGGGAATGAACGGGAACGGATGCGCCGGGTCGATCGACAGCGGTGTGAGCACCGGAAACACCTGCTCCTGGAAATGATCCTCGAGCCAGGTCTTCTCGTCCTTGGTCAGCCCATCGCGGCTGATGCTCTCGATGCCTTCCTTGTCGAGCAGCAGCATCAGAGCGGAAAGGCTGTTCTGCTGGTCCTCCTGCAGGCGCTCGACCTCGCGCAGCAATTGTTCCAGCTGTTGTTCGGGGGTGCGGCCGTCCGCGCTCTTCAGCGTGATGCCTTCGCGAACCTGGCCGGCGAGACCGGCGACACGGACCATGAAGAACTCGTCGAGATTGGCGGCCGAAATCGACAGGAAGCGGACCCGCTCGAGCAGCGGATGGTTGGCGTTCAGCGATTCCTCGAGGACGCGGCGGTTGAATTGCAGCCAGGAAAACTCGCGGTTGACGAACCGGTCCGGGTTGCCGCCCTCTGGGGTCGCCACCTCGACAGTGGTGAATTCGCTCTGCACCGGCTTTAGTTCGTTCATGGTCCTGCTCGTTTCGCACCCGTTGGCCACAGCGTCGCGCGTCTTTGCGGACGCGCAAAAGGACGCTCCCGCCACTTAAGCTACGCATGATCCCCAGCAAAACCGAATTCGGTTTGGGGGCCATGCCTTAACCGGCTTAGCTTATCCTGTGACAGGCTTTTACGACAGTTTGATTTCATCGATCTTGCAAAGAGACTGCTTATGATCCAGATGCAATCCAGGTACAGCGCGGCGCGTCCTGTGGACGCGCAAAGGACGCGGTGGAATTTTGATTTTGCACATGATCCGGGGTCATGCGGCAAATATAGGAGACGACGATGGCAGGCGGTTCCATTCCCCATTTCCAGAACGATGCGGGTTATGCGGCGATTGACATCGGCGTCAAGGAATTCATGTGCACCGGCGCCAACCCGCCTTTCGACCATCCGCATGTGTTTCTCGACATGGGCGACGACAATGAAAAGGTCTGCCCCTATTGCTCGACGCTTTATCGCTATTTGCCAAAGCTGAAGGCGACGGAAACGCAGCCTGCCGGATGCCTCTATATCCACCAGGCCGCCTGACGCGCACACCATCCGATGGACGACACCCGGTCCGGGCAGGTCGTTATCGCCGGAGCCGGCGTCGCCGGACTGACCGCGGCACTGGCGTTTTCAGAGCGCGGCTATCTGGTGCGGCTGTTCGAACAGGCGCCGCGCCTCGAAGCGGCCGGCGCCGGCATCCAGCTCTCACCCAACGCGACGCGCATCCTTCGCCAGCTCGGCGTGCTCGACCGGCTGTTGCCGGCGGCGGTGCGGCCGGAAGCGGTCGTGCTCAAGGACGCCGCCACGCTGCGTGAGCTGGCGCGGGTGCCGCTTGGCGAAGCGGCCGAAAGGCGCTGGCAGGCGCCTTATCTCGTCGCTCATCGGGCTGATCTGCAAGACGCACTGATGGCGCGCCTTGCCGAACAGCCGGACATCAGTCTCGTCACCGGCGCGCGCGTCGGCGGCATCGCCACAGGACCGCGCCATGCCACGGCTACAGTCGAGATTGCCGGCAAGACAGTCGAAGCCGGCAGCTTTCTGCTGATCGGCGCCGACGGCGTCTGGTCGGCGATTCGAGCTTTTGGCGGGTTTGCGGCCAAAAGCCGGTTTTCGGGCGAGCTTGCCTGGCGCGCTACGATCAGTGCAGACAGTGTCGCAGGAGAAGCCCTCGCGGAGGTCGGCGCCGCCAATTGCGTGACTACCTTCCTGCATCCCGGCTTCCACCTCGTCGCCTATCCAGTCAGCAACGGCATGGCGTTCAACCTGGCTGCCTTCACCAGGGGCGAGATCATCGCCGAGCGCTGGTCGGGCCACGCCGACGCCAATATCCTCCTCGGCGCCATGCGTGGCACGGCGGCAGCGCTGGCCCGGCTTGCCGAGGATGCCGGCCCGTGGACCGCGTGGCCGATCCATACGGTCGACCAGGCACAGCCATGGACGACGCCCGCCGGCATCGCCCTGATCGGTGATGCGGCGCATGCAATGACGCCGTTCGCGGCGCAGGGGGCGGCGATGGCGATCGAGGACGCCGCAACCCTTGCCGGCTTTGTCGCTGCCACGCCCGCCGATCCGTGGGGCGCGCTTGCCGCCTGGGAGAAGATGCGCCGCCCGCGCATCGCCAAGGTCTCCCGCCGCGGTGCGGTCAACCGGCTCACCTGGCATGCAGCGGGGCCGGTGGCCGTCGCGCGCAACCTGTTCCTGAAGTGGCGCTCGCCGGAAAAGCTCGCGGCCGATCTCGACTGGCTTTATGGCTGGCGGCTGCCGGATAGCAATCGGCAATGAAAGCTCGACCGGTTGGCGGGACAGCGCCCCCCTCTGTCCTGCCCTCTTTGCCAAAAACTTGGCATCTCCCCCACTTGGGGGGAGATCGGCCGTCACCTCGGCTTTTGCCAATCTCCAACGTTGCAGGATGAAGCGCGGCGCCGAAACTGAATATCTCCCTCCTTGTGCCTCCTTGTGGGGGAGATGTCCGGCAGGACAGAGGGGGCGCGCCGGAATGAGGCGCTGATTACCCGGAGCATCAATTATAAATCCGCATCGACAGGTCGAGTGAGGCCGGCAGCGGATTCCACCAGCCTGTCCGCAGGCCGGCGATACGCAGAGCCGCCGCTGTCCAGGTGTTGCAGCCAACCAGCGCATTGAAATGGCCGTTGGCTTCGTAGAAGCGGTCGAACTTGGAACAAGCGGCATTCTCGATCAGGATCGGACCGTTAGGCCCTTGCTGGAAACTCGCCCCGATGAAGTCGAGCAGCGCTGCAAAACGCTGCTCGCTGATGTCGAAGCCGGCGACGTCGGGGTGCGGCTCGACAATGTTGCCGGCGACATCGACATGCATCACCGATGCGTCCAATGTCAGCACCTTCATCACCGGCGCCGCCTTCAGTTCCGACCAGGTCGGCGTCTCCAGATAGAAGGCGCGGCCTCCCCAGCCGAAGACGATGTAGCGGACCCCAGCCATGTCGGCCGGAATGCCGCCACCGACCAGGAAATGGAAGCGCTTGCGCACGTCGTCATCGACCGGGATGGCGATATCAGTGTGGATCGGATTTTTCAGCACCAGGACGTGCCTGGTGGCGGCGGGATCGGCGGCGGCCGCCGGCAAGAGCGGCCGTGGAATGAATGTGCCCAGAACCACGGCAAGCACGATTGCCACCACCAGAATGGCGAGAAAACGCCCAAGCTTTTTCACGAGGGACGGCTTTTTCATGAGGAACGGCCTCGCAATCGGGGCGCAATCGCCTGCTGACGGCTCAGACGCAAAAGAGCCCGGCAGGGTTTCGGCCGGGCTCTTTTGATTCGCGTGAGAGCAATCAGTGCAGGATTTGCGACAGGAACAGTTTTGTGCGCTCGTGGCGCGGATTGTCGAAGAACTCGGCTGGCGTGTTCTGCTCGACGATCTGGCCCTGGTCCATGAAGATCACCCGGTTGGCGACCTTGCGTGCAAAGCCCATCTCGTGGGTGACGCAGAGCATGGTCATACCCTCTTCGGCGAGGCCAACCATCGTCTCCAGCACTTCCTTGATCATTTCGGGATCGAGCGCCGAGGTCGGCTCGTCGAACAGCATGATGCGCGGATTCATGCACAACGAGCGGGCGATGGCGACGCGCTGCTGCTGGCCGCCGGAAAGCTGGCCTGGATATTTGTTGGCCTGTTCCGGAATCTTGACGCGCGTGAGGAAGTGCATGGCGATTTCCTCGGCCTGCTTCTTCGGCGTCTTGCGCACCCAGATCGGCGCCAGCGTGCAGTTTTCCAGGATGGTCAAATGCGGGAACAGGTTGAAATGCTGGAACACCATGCCGACCTCGCGGCGCACCTCGTCGATCTTCTTGAGATCGTTGGTCAATTCCTTGCCGTCGACGATGATCTTGCCCTTCTGGTGCTCTTCCAGCCGGTTGATGCAGCGGATCATGGTCGATTTGCCCGAGCCCGAAGGGCCGCAAATGACGATGCGCTCGCCGCGCATCACCTTCAGGTTGATGTCCTTCAGCACATGGAATTCGCCGTACCATTTGTGCATGGCGATGATGTCGATGGCGACATCGGTGGTGGAAACCTGCATCTTGGCGGCATTGACCTTGATCTCTTCCGCGCTGACTGCATTTTCTATTGTCATGGAAGGTTCCCTTTTTTGTTCTTAGCGCTTGTGGCCGGTGTCGAGCCGGCGTTCCGTGAACATCGAATAGCGCGACATGCCGAAACAGAACAGCCAGAAGACGAAGGCAGCGAACACCAGGCCGGACCTGGCCGTTTGCGGCGTTGCCCAGTTGGGGTCGTTAAAATTCTGTTTGACGACGCCGAGCAGGTCGAACATCGAGATGATCGAGACCAGGCTGGTGTCCTTGAACATGCCAATGAAGGTATTGACGATGCCGGGAATAACAAGCTTCAGCGCCTGCGGCAGCACGATCAGGCCCATTTTCTGCCAGTAACCGAGGCCGAGCGAATCCGCACCCTCATACTGGCCCTTGGGGATCGCCTGCAGGCCGCCCCGCACCACTTCGGCCATATAGGCAGCGGCAAACAGCGAAACACCGATCAGCGCGCGCAGGAACTTGTCGAAGCTGACGCCGGCCGGCAGGAACAGCGGCAGCATGACGCTGGCCATGAACAGCACGGTGATCAGCGGGATGCCGCGCACCGTCTCAATGAAGATGACGCACAGCATCTTGACGATCGGCATCTTCGAGCGCCGGCCGAGCGCCAGCACGATGCCGAGCGGCAGCGACACAGCAATACCGACGAAGGACAGGGTGAGCGTCACCAGCAGCCCTCCCCATAGCGGGGTTTCGACATGCGGCAGGCCGAACACGCCACCAACCAGCAGGATGAAGGCAAAGATCGGCAGCGCCCCGAAGAACAAGATGGCGTTCAGCCCCTTGCGCGGCACCTTCGGGATGAGCAGCGGCACCAGAAGCGCCACGAACAGGATGGCGACCAGGATCGGTCGCCAGCGCTCATCGATCGGATAGCGGCCGAACATGAACTGGCCGAACTTGGCGTTGACGAAGGCCCAACAGGCGCCGGACCAGCCGTCCGGCTGGATGCCGCCCTGTGCCGCCGTGGCGCAAAAGGTACGGTCCGCGCCGGTCCATTGGGCGTTGATGAAGGCCCAGCTGAGCAGTTGCGGCAGGATCATCGCGACCAGCACGATGCCGATGATGGTCAGGATCGTGTCACCGGTCGACGCAATCAGGTTCTTGCGTATCCAGGCGCCCAGGCCGCGCTCGCTTGCAGGCGCCGACTGTGCCAGCGCCATTTCGACGCGGACGAAGGAAAGATCGTGCTCCTGCATGTCTCTACCTCTCCACCAGCGCCATTCTGGCGTTGACCACGTTCATGACCGCCGACGTCAACAGGCTGAGTGCGAGATAGACCACCATCATGATCAGCACGCACTCGATAGCCTGGCCGGTCTGGTTCAGCACCGTGCCGGTCGTCGCAGTCAGATCCGGGTAGCCGATGGCGATGGCCAGCGACGAGTTCTTGGTCAGGTTCAGATATTGGCTGGTCAGCGGCGGAATGACGATCCGCATGGCTTGCGGAATGACGACAAGCCGCAGGATCGATCCCGGCCGCAGCCCGAGCGCACCGGCTGCTTCGGTCTGACCCTTATTGACGCCCATGATGCCGGCCCGCACGATTTCGGCGATGAAGGCCGCCGTATAGAAGGACAGCGCCAGGTAGAGCGACAGGAACTCCGGCTTGACCTGAAAGCCGCCAGTCAGGTTGAAGGTCGATTGCTTTGGATAATCGAAGCTCAGCGGGAAGCCGCTGAGCGCGTAGGCCAGCAACGGCAAGCCGATGATCAAAGCCGCCGATGTCCAGAACACAGGGAATTGCTGGCCGGTCGCCATCTGCCGCTGACGCGCCTTGCGGGCGACGAACCACGCCATGGCGATGCCGAGAAGCAAAGCGACCAGGATCAGCCAGGAGCCTTCGCCCCACACGGCTCGTGGAAAATAAAAGCCGCGTTGGTTGAGAAAGGAGCTGAACGGCAAATTGATGCTTTCGCGCGGCGGCGGCAGCACCGAAAGCACGCCGGAATACCAGAAGAAGATGACCAGCAGCGGCGGGATGTTGCGAAAGACCTCGACATAGACCATGCAGATCTTGCGGATCAGCCAATTGTGCGAAAGCCGGCCGACGCCGAGGATAAAGCCGATGATGGTGGCGGTGACGATGCCGGCGGCGGCGACGATGAGGGTGTTGACGAAGCCGACCACAATGGCGCGGCCATAGGTCGAATCCGACGAATAGGCGATGGCGCTGTCACTGATGTCGAAGCCGGCGCGGCCCCTGAGGAAGCCGAAGCCTGACGCAATGCGCAGGCGCGTCAGATTGTCTATGGTGTTTTGGACGATCCACCAGACCAACGCAACCAGCACGATGACGACCACCGCCTGGAAGACTATGCCGCGGACCTTTGGATCATTGATGAAGGAGCCGCGGCTTGGCTCCTCGCGAAGAATTTCCTGCGATGCCATTCGACCATCCCCTGGAAAGAGAAACCGGGAGGCAGACGATCTGCCTCCCGGATCACATTTCGATCAGCGGATCGGCGGAGAGTATTGCAGACCGCCCTTGGTCCACAGCGCGTTGATGCCGCGCGCGATCTTCAGCGGGCTGCCCGACCCGACATTGCGTTCGAACATTTCGCCGTAATTGCCGACGGCCTTGACGATGTTGACGACCCAGTCGTTGGAGACGCCGAGATCGGTGCCGATCTTGGTATCGGCCTCCTGGCCGAGCACGCGCTTGATCTCGGGATTTTCCGAGGCCTTCATTTCCTCGACATTGGCCTTGGTGATGCCGAGTTCCTCTGCCTGCAGTAGCGCAAAATAGGTCCACTTGACGATGTGGTACCACTGGTCGTCGCCCTGGCGCACGGCCGGTCCGAGCGGTTCCTTGGAGATGATCTCAGGCAGCACGACGTGATCGGCGGGCGCGCCCAGCGTCAGCCGGATGCCGTAGAGACCTGATTGGTCGGTGGTGTAGACATCGCAACGGCCGGCGTCATAGGCCGCGTCGACCTCTGACAGCTGTTCGAAGACGACGGGACTGTACTCCATCTTGTTCGTCTTGAAGTAGTCGGCGAGGTTGAGTTCGGTCGTGGTGCCGCTCTGCACGCAGACCGCCGCGCCCGAAAGCTGCAGCGCGGAATTCACCCCCGGCAGCTTCTTGGCGTTGATCATGAAGCCCTGTCCGTCATAATAGGTGACACCGACGAAGTTCAGACCAAGCGCCGTATCGCGGTTGATGGTCCAGGTGGTGTTGCGCGACAGAACGTCGATCTCGCCTGACTGCAGTGCGGTGAAGCGTTCCTTGGCACTGAGCGGCGTGAACTTGACCTTGGTGCCATCGCCGAACACGGCGGCCGCGACAGCGCGGCAGAAGTCCGCATCGATGCCTTGCCAGTCGCCCTTGTCGTCCGGCGCCGAGAAGCCGGCCAGACCGGTCGACACGCCGCATTGGATGAAGCCCTTGGCCTTGACGTCGTCGAGCGTGGCCGCCGACGCGGCCGAAGCCACCAATCCAAGCGCGGCGGCGCCCAGAATGCCGATTGCAATGTGTTTCATAACCCACAGACCCTTTTCTGTTTTTTTCAGGCGAACCTGACTTTTTTTTCCGTGTGAACGCAGCTTCCCGTTCCGGCCCATTACCGGAACCCGCATCGCAACCGACGCGCTGCCTCCCATTCACGAACTGCATCGAAGGCGATTATCACAGTGAGGTCAAGGAAAATGACCGAAACCCAAAGAGTTTCAAACCATTTGCCGCAAATGCCTGAATTGCAGTCAAACGCGCCCGAAAATTAGCCAGCAACTGCGAGGTCCGGCCAACGCGAATCGGAGCTGGCTTCTAAAATCCGTCTTCGGGGAGGCAGCGCCGCGCCGGAAAGCCATCGGAACGATTGGCACAACCAGTCCGCCGGCTGGCGGTTGACGAACGGTTGCGCGGCCAATGCCGCCGCACTATGGCTGGCGCTTCATCAGAGGCGAAGCGCAATGGCAAAAGACGGCAATGAAATGGGCATCAACACGCGGCTTGCCCACTCGGGCAACAATCCGCATGACTATTTCGGCTTCATCAACCCGCCGGTGGTGCATGCCTCGACCGTGCTCTTTCCCAACGCGGCGACGATGGCGGCACGCGGCCAGAAATACACCTACGGCACGCGCGGCACGCCGACCACCGACGCGCTTGCCCGCGCCATCGACGGACTGGAAGGATCGGCCGGCACGATTGTGGTGCCCTCCGGCCTGGTGGCGGTGACAGTGCCGCTGCTCGCCTTCCTGTCGGCGGGCGACCATGTCCTGATTGTCGATTCCGTCTATTACCCAACCCGCAATTTCGCCGACACGATGCTGAAACGGCTAGGCGTCGAGGTCGAATATTACGATCCGCACGTCGGCGCCGGTATAGCGGCGTTGATCAAATCCAACACCAAGGTCGTGTTCACCGAATCGCCGGCCTCCAACACTTTTGAGGTGCAGGACATACCGGCCATCGCCAGCGCGGCACACGCCGCAGGTGCGATCGTCATGATGGACAACACCTGGGCAACGCCGCTCTACTTCCGCCCGCTCGACTATGGCGTCGACATCTCGATCCATGCGGCGACGAAATATCCGGCTGGCCATTCCGACGTGCTGCTCGGCACCGCGTCGGCCAACAAGGCCTGCTGGAAACAGCTTTGCGAGACGTTTTACACGATGGGCTGCTGCGCCGGGCCGGACGATGTCTATCAGGTGCTGCGCGGCCTGCGCACCATGGGTGTGCGCCTCGACCACCATCAGCGCAGCGCTCTGGCCATCGCGGGCTGGCTGGAGGGCCAGCCGGGCGTGGCGCGTGTGCTGCATCCAGCGCTTGCCAGCCACCCCGATCACGATCTCTGGAAACGGGACTTCTGCGGCTCGAGCGGCATTTTTTCGATCGTGCTCAAGGGCGGCGGCCAGAAACAGCAGCATGCCTTCCTCGACGCGCTCAGGATATTCGGCCTCGGCTATTCCTGGGGCGGTTACGAGAGCCTTGCTGTGCCGGTCTTCCTCGGCGACCGCGTCGTCGCCAAGGGTCCTTATGATGGCCCGCTCATCCGCCTGCAGATCGGGCTTGAGGATGTCGAGGATTTGAAGGCCGATCTGGCGCGCGGCCTCACTGCGGCGGCGGGTTGAGCTACGGTAGCGAGCTTCCAAAACCGATTCAGAAAACGCGCTCAACCTCTTGAAAAGACTAGCCGGATCACGCTGTGTAGCTGCTCCGGCTGGCGGCCGGACCTCGCCTGATCTACCCGCGTCGCGCAACAATATTTCCCAAATCCGCTATTTCTCGGATTGGTTTGGCTTTCGAATTCAGCAGTCTGGCGTCATTGCAAGGCGTTTCAAAGTTCAACACTCCTCGGGGATCAACCCCAGAGTGGGATAAACCCCAGAGCACCCATGGCCTTTCGTCTTTTTTCTCCCATACTGGCCGGCGCGACACTGCGCGAGCGCATGATCGCCTGTTTCGGTGCGACGATCGGCATTGCGCTGACCGGCGCGATCGGTGGCCTCGTGCTCGGCAGCGGCCCGCATGTGCCGCTGCTCGTGGCGCCGATGGGTGCCTCGGCCGTGCTTTTGTTCGCAGTGCCGGCGAGCCCGTTGGCGCAACCCTGGTCGATCATCGGCGGCAACACCATATCGGCGCTCGTCGGCGTGATTGTGGCGCGTTTCATACATGAGCCCGTCCTTGTGGTGGGCATTGCGGTATCGTTGGCCATCGCCGCGATGTCGTTCACACGCTGCCTGCATCCACCAGGCGGCGCGGCGGCTCTGACGGCGGTGTTCGGCGGCCCGGCCGTCATCGACGCCGGCTTCCTGTTTCCGTTCGTGCCGGTGGCATTGAACTCGATCGTGCTGGTGGCGCTCGGATACGGTTTTCACAAGCTGACGCGACGGACCTACCCGCATGGTACCACCGCTGCGTCAAGGAACAGCCACGGCACCATCGATCCACCGGCGCAGGAGCGTATCGGCTTCCGGCCCGAGGACATCGATGCTGCGCTCGGCGCTTTGGAGGAGACGTTCGACATCGACCGCAACGATCTCGAACGGCTACTGCGGCAGGTGGAGTTACAGGCGATGGTGCGCACGCACCGGACCTTGCTGTGCGAGGATATCATGTCGCGCGACGTGGTTGCCGTGGACGAGCATGCTGATGCCGACGAGGCGCGTCATCTGCTGCTCGATCACAATATCCGGATGCTGCCGGTCGTCGACGCGGAGGCCAAGCTTATCGGCGCCGTCGGACTGCGCGAACTGGCGCGGGCGGCGCAAGCGGTGAAAAGCGTGACAAAGGCCGTGGCGACTGCCTCGGCGAGCGCGCCGGCCATGGGCCTCCTGCCGGTGCTTACCGACGGCCGCAGCCACGCCGTCGTCATCGTAGACGACAACCAGCACATCCTCGGCCTCATCACGCAGACCGATCTGCTGGCCGCAACGGCACGCGCGCAAGCTGGCGACAAGGCGTTGGCGGAAGCGGCAGCGTAAGCGGTGCCGGCCGCCGGGAAAAATGTTCGGGAACCTTTTCGCGGTTAGCCCGTCCAATGTTTCGATCGGAGGATTTGCTTCCGGTCATGAGATTGGCTCGCGATGAGGAAACCGGCCATATCTGCGACCGTCATGCCCGCCGCATCTGGCGAGATGCAGCTTGTCGGCCGTGCGCTGGCGCGCGAGGGCGGAGCCTTCCACACGATTATCAAAATGCACAACCAGCGACTCTATCGTATCGCCCGCAGCGTCGTCCGCAACGACAGCGAGGCTGAAGACATCGTGCAGGAGGCCTATGTCAGGGCCTTTGCCCAGCTCGGGGATTTTCGCGGCGAATCCTCTCTCGCCACATGGCTGTCGCGCATCGTCATCAACGAGGCGCTTGGGCGTTTGCGCAAAAGGCGGCGAACGGTAGCGATGCCGCAAAATCTACAAGCCGAAATCATCAAGTTCCCCCTCAATCCCAGCGACGATCCGGAGCGGATGATGGCGCAACGGCAGATCCTCGAGCTTGTCGAACGGGCGACCGATCGCCTTCCCGATGTCTACCGGACAGTATTCGTGGCGCGGGTGATCGAAGGTCTCAGCATAGACGAGACCGCCGAATTGCTTGATGTGCGGCCCGAAACCGTCAAGACCCGGCTGCACCGCGCCCGCGCCCTCGTGCGCAAGGCGCTGGCCGATCAGATCGGCCCGGTGCTGCTCGATGCCTTCCCCTTCGCCGGCCGCCGGTGTGAACGGCTGACCGCCGCGGTGATGCAGCGGCTTGGCTTTACAGACTGATTTTCCCGAATTCCCGGGAACGTTTGCTCCCTTCCGGCATCCAATCATCGTCAACTGAAAATGCCCGGAGCCAACCGCATCCGGCGAAGGAGAACGTCATGTTTATTCGATCGACCACCGCACTGGCCGCGCTTTTCCTGCTCAGCGCAGCGACGTCGGCGCAAGCCTCCGACAAGCCGAGCGACCCGCAGATCGCGCACATCGCCTACACAGCCGGCGTGCTTGACGTCGAGGCGGCCATGCAAGCACTGAAGAAATCGAAGAACAAGGAGATTCTCGATTTCGCCAAAGACATGGTGCGAGACCATGAAGCCGTGAACAAACAGGCGCTTGACCTGGTCAAGAAGCTCAACGTCACGCCAGAGGACAACGCCACCAGCAAGGCGCTAACCAAGGCGGCGGCCGAGGAACGGGCGAAGCTCGCCAAGCTCGACGGCACCGCGTTCGACAAGGCCTATGTCGACAACGAGGTTGCCTATCACAAGCAGGTCAACGGCGCGCTCGAAACCCTGCTGATCCCCTCGGCTGAGAATGCCGAACTGAAGAGCCTGCTGGAGACCGGCCTGAAGCTATTCCAGGGCCATGAACAGCATGCCGAACATGTCGCCGGCATGCTGAAATGAGAACAGCACCGACGGTGTCGAAACGGCATCTGTGGATTGCAATGGCGTTGAGTATTGCTGCCGCACCAGCCAAGGCCGAAACGATTGAGGTGACGATCGAGAAGCTTGTATTTTCGCCCGCGAGCATCGAGGCGCAGGTCGGCGATACGATAGAGTGGGTCAACAAGGACGTGTTCGCCCACACGGCGACCGTCAAAGGCGGCTGGGAGGTGGTTATCCCGCCGAACACATCAGCGGGCATGGCCCTTCAGAAGGCGGAAGCGTTCGACTATTTCTGCCGCTTCCACCCCAACATGAAAGGCCATCTGACGGTGACGTCGCCCTAGCCGTGCCAGCGGAGACCGCCCTGCGCGCGCAGGGCGGTCGGGCCGCGTCAAGCCGCCTGGTAGCGAGGCGCCGGCTCGCCGGTCTGCGTCGCGGCGAACAGGGCGGTGGGGGCGGCGTCGTAGGTTTCCGACAGCGCGACGGTCTGGTCGAGGTCCGCCAGGATGCCCATGATCGGCGAACGAAACATGCTGTGCTGACGCCACTCGGAAAAGCGCGATACCAGCAGGCATATGTCGTGTGGTCGAGGCCAACCGGCGCGTCGAGGCGATTTTGGGGGCGGCCGCGGCCGAAAAGCTGAGGAGCCTCGCCGACGATGTCGCCTCGCAGGACTTTCTCGACGCCTATGTTTCGAAGCCGGCGGGCAGCACCGAATCGTCGGAGCGTTAGAGCGCCGCGCATCCTCTGGGACGCGCCACGGACGGTCTGGTCTAGTCTTTCTACGACCAGCGACCGCCGCTCGAATGCAGGCGGACGACAATCTGTGCTAAAGTAACCCTATGAAAGCATGGCTGGAAGCGGCAAAGAGCCGGGCGCGCGACATCAAGCTCGATGTCGTCGCCTTGTGGTTCGCCGCACGCGATCCTCGGGTGCCCTGGTCCGCGAAACTCGTGGCGGGGATGGTGGCCGCCTATGCGCTTTCGCCAATCGACCTGATCCCGGATTTTATTCCGGTGCTCGGCTATGTCGACGACCTAGTCATAGTACCGCTCGGCGTAATCCTGGCCATAAGGCTTGTTCCGCCGTCGCTGATGGACGAGTTTAGAGCGCAGGCTGCCGCGCTCGAAACACGCCCGCAAAGCAGGACGGGAATGTTCTTCATCGTGGCACTCTGGCTGGCTTTGGCAGCTTTGCTGATCTGGGTTTTTTGGCCCACCCACGCCAAATAGCCCGATCAGGCTTGCACTTGAAATCGCCTTGCCTGCTGCGCCGGCGGCCTAAGACCCTAGCGCCAGCCACGCCGTCCCGGCAAGCAGCGTAACCAGCGTCAGCGGCAGCCCGACCTTGAAGAAGGCGGCGAACGACAGAGGCGTGCCGGAGACCCGCGCGTACTCGGCGACGATCAGATTGGCGACTGAACCGAGCAGCGTGAAATTGCCGGCCAGCGTCGAGCTCATGGCGACGACCAGCCAGGCGCGCTCGGGGTCTTCCAGGCCGGGTATGCACGGCCGCAGCGCCAGCACAGCCGGAACATTGCTCATGATGTTGGACAGCACCGCGGTGAAGCCGGACAGCCGCCAGACGTCGTCCAGCCCGAGGCCTTTTGCCGAGGCTATGATGTCGGGCGTGAGCAGCGTCTTCTCGGCGCCGGCGACGACGATGAACAGGCCGGCGAACATGAACAGCAACGGCCCGTCGATCTCGCGGTAGATGCGCGCCGGCTTTATGGCACGGGTCACGAGAAGAATGGCCCCGCCGATGAGCGCCGCCTTGGCGACCGGAACGCCGGCAAAGAAGGCGATCGCCAGTCCGATGCAGACCACCACCGCCTTGAGTACCTGGCCCGGCAACATGCGGCCGCGATAGACTTCGGGGCTGAGTTCGGCCTTGCGCGCGAACTCGGCGCGATAGACGATGCGCACGATGACGACGACGGCGACGAGGCCGAACAGCGCGACCGGCGCCAGGGCCGCCGAAAAGGCCGGATAGGAAATCCCCGACAGCGCGCCGATGACCATATTCTGCGGGTTGCCGGTGATGGTGGCGACACTGCCGCAATTCGACGCTGTAGCGGTGGCGATCAGATAGGGGACAGGGTTTCGGTTGATGACGCGGGTGACGTGGACGACGATCGGCGCCATGACCAGGCAGATCGCGTCGTTGACCAGAAACGCCGACAGAACGCCGGTCAGCAGCGTCACCATCGCCAGCAGCATGAACGGCGCGTGCGCATGCTCGATGGCAATGGCGCCGAGCGCACGGAAGGCGCCCGAGACCTTCAGATGCGCCACGACGATCATCATGCCGAGCAGCAGCGTAATGGTGTCGAAACTGATGGCACGGTAGGCATCCTCCAGGCTGAGCGCGCCGATGGCGATCATCGCCGCACCGCCGAGCAGCGCGATGCCTGCCCGGTCGAGGCGCAAGCCGGGGAACCTGCCGACGGCGACGCCGGCATAGGTCAGGATCAGGATCAGCAGTGCCGCCGCGCCCATCAAAGTCATTCGTGGAAAAGCCCCGTTCAGATCCGCCCTGCCCCACGCCCTAAGGGCAGCCGGCGCAAGCTGTGATTCCTGCCGCCATACTCACCCGAACTCAATCCGATCGAGCGAGCCTTTTGGCAACATCAAAGATTGATGTGACGCGCGCGCCGTCGAACCATTGGCGCACATCGGCCAACAGACAATCACACGGGCAGAATATCTCGTAAAACGCCGGGTAGGGTTCCGTCAAAAGATGAAAGGTTTGGAAGACGCCCAAGCTCATCGAAATCGTGGGCTCTATCATGCCCTGAACACTCGGCTGACGCGGGGAACAAGCAGCCGATTGCGGAGTTGGAACGGCGGTAGAGGTTTGCCGGTATGAGACCCACTCCCGTGCTGCAGTACATTTATAGGATAATTGCTCGCGACGTTTTTCTCGTGCTTGCGCGTGACGCTCTTTGCGCGGCGTGGCCGCAATGACGCAGCGCGATCGTAACTCCACTTCACCACGGGAAGACAAGAAGGACGGCATAGGGCGAGCACTTGGACTCGGCCTTATCACCGGCGCCGCCGACGACGATTGCTCGGCGATCGGCACCTATGCAAGTGCCGGCGCGCGCTTTGGCCCGGACCTGCTTTGGACCGCTCCTGTAACGCTGCCGATGATGTACACGGTCGTGTATCTCTCGTCGAAGCTTGGACAGGTTTCGGGCTGCGGCCTCTTTCATGCGATCAAGGACTTCTATCCCCGATGGCTGCTCTGGGCTGTCCTGGTGGGCGTGCTGATCGGCAACACGATCGAAGCAGCCGCCGATCTCGGCGGCATGGCTGCATCCATCAACATCTTCCTTCCTGTTCCGATTCCCCTCATTGTGGTTGTAGTCGCGGCCGCTATCTTTGCTCTCCAGCTTTGGGGCTCTTACAAGCTCATACGCAACATCTTCCGCTGGCTCGCGCTGGCCCTGCTTGCCTATGTCGGCTCGGCCATCATGGCGAAGCCGGATGCGGCAGCCGTGCTGTGGGGAACCCTTGTTCCAAAAATCCAGTTCAGCCGCGAGTTCCTGTCCATTCTGGTGGCCATCATCGGCACCACCCTTTCAGCCTATCTCTACACCTGGCAGTCGAATGAGGAGGTGGAGGAAGAGATTGCCGAGGGGAGAACGACGCTGAGGAAGCGCAAGGGCGCCACGGACGGTGAACTGCGCCGTTCCCGCCGCGATATCCTGATCGGCATGATTTTTTCCAACCTCATCATGTACTTCATCATCCTGTCGACAGGGTCTACGCTCTATGAAGCCGGTGAGCACGACGTCGAGACCGCCGCTCAAGCAGCCGAAGCTCTCAAGCCGCTCGCTGGTGCAGCCGCCGGCGTACTGTTCGCTGCCGGCGTGATCGGGGTCGGGTTCCTTGCCGTTCCGGTCATGACGACAGGTGCCGCATACGATCTGGCGCAGGCGGTCGGGTGGGAGCACAGCCTTCATGCCAAGCCGCGTGAGGCGCCAAAGTTCTATATCGCGATCGGCGCCTTCACGCTGATTGCTGTTGGCCTGAATTTCCTGGGTTTCAACCCAATGAAGGCGCTCGTCTGGTCCGGTATCGTGCAGGGCTTTTCCACGCCGCCACTGCTTCTTCTCATCATGCTGATGACGAACAACCCGCGGATCATGGGAGACAAGGTCAACAGCCGGACAACCAACGCCCTGGGGTGGGCTACTACGATCGCAATCTTTTCCGCGTCTATGGGGCTGGTGGCGACCTGGTTTATCTAGGTCACCATTACGCTCGCGCTCATGCCCGGCAATTCGAGCTCACTTTCAATGTGGGGTTGGCAATGAAGAAGTTGGTCTGCACATCTGCCACAGCTACCGCGCTCCCGGCGGCATGGCCAAGTGCGCGTGCTTCTGGAAGATCGCGATCTTGTCGGGATAGGTGATGCGGATCTCGCGTCCGCATCCCTCGCACTTGTAATGGGAAACGACCTGAAACCACCTGCCGTTCTTGATGACGGTGAAGTTGCACTGCGGGCATTGGAAAGTCAGGCCAACAGAGAATAGGCTGGGAGACAGGGACATTGCAGCACTTCTTGTCAGTCCGGCGGATCGACGACGAAGGATGCGGCAATCAAATCGTCGGCATCGATTCTGCCCTTGCCGTCCTCCAGGACTGCTGCGACCTTTCGAAAGGTCTTCAGTTCGTTTTCGGTAATCCGGGCGCCGCGCATCCTCTCAGCGAGGTCAGCCACGCGTATTCGCAGCGCCTGCGACGCTCCAATCTCACGGTTCGACATGGTGATCACATTCCTCGTCGCTCGACTTCCCGCCGCACCTTTCGGCACGGCGGGTCCAGTCGCTTAGCTCATTCGATGACTTTGATGATCTTGCGCGTGCCCGGGTCAACCACAACGGTCCGGTTGTCGACCACCACGTAACGGTATTTTGTGTCGGGGACTTCATGAAGTTCGACGGTTTCGGGCAAGGTTGAGCCGATATTGAGCTCCACTCCAGGGATTTTCACCGATGCCAGCGGCTGCTTTTTGACATATTCCCTGATGACGGTCTCCTGTTCAGGCTCGATGACTACGTCCTGAGCGGCAGCGGCGCCGATACCGGCCAGCAACAGAAACCCAGCGGCTGCAGTGGAAAGACGCATACTCATAAGTGCCTCCTTTATGTGAGCTCTATTATGTGAGCTCTATTGCGCTGAACGGCATCGTCTTCGCGCCAGGTTCACCAAACCTCAGGCAGCCGCAAACGTTCCTTGGTTGGGCTTCGGTCTGATTCGAGACGGGACCTAAGTCTCACCTGTTTCGCGTAATAGCCCGGACACCGCGCCACCTGTAACTGCGGCTGCTCGTAGCAGTTGCTAGCTGTCAGCTCACGCAAGCCGATGGAGAATGGCGTCCACCAAGCCCGCTGGTTACTCGCCGCGGTCTTCGCCGTCTCCATCACGTTCCTGGCAAACGGTCGTTGGCCAGGGAACCGGCCGGACTTTGACGATTGGACCAAGAACGAACTGAGATCTGCGCAGCTACGTCCCTTCCTGCGCTGATAAGGACCACCCGCCATTCCTCATTTGGCGGGTGGTCCACAATCACGCCCAAGTCCACCCGAGCGAGGCCTGTCAGCGGTTCAAGGTCGCGAGGGCAGCATCACCTCACATCAGGTCTTCGGCAACCCCGTCGAATTTCCTGAGGCCTGCGCTTGGAGGCTTTTGCTCAAGAAGGCCCTGTTCAGATGCGGCCGCCTCGAAAGCAGCGAACGCAGCTTGATGACTGCAATGTCCGGCCAGGCACTCCTCGAACATTCGGATCGCTTCAAGTCGGGACGGCTTATCCATGGATGGCCATGGTTGCTTCAGCGCTTTCGCAGCGTCGGCTATCGACGCGATCGCCATCGCTTTGCCATTCAAGGTGATTGAAATCGGGGTGAACGCCGTCATTTTTAAAGCTCGCCGGGATTGAAGGCGGCTAAACGCAAAGACAAGGCAGTGGTTGCATGGTTGTGAATTCAGAGCGCCGCTGTCCGAAACGATCGAGGCTGAACACGCACGTCCGATAGCCTTGATCGTTTCGGCGGCGCCCGCGCTGAAGTCCTGCCTGGATTCGACCGGGAAGCCCCATCGTCCTTAACCGAACTGAAAACCAGCCCAGCAGCAAATACCGTGGAACCTTTCAAAGCCGCATGCCTTGTCCGTTCTTCATGGAAGGAGGTGCGAAATGAGCCTTGACATAGGAAAAGTCGCCATAGCCTTGCTTGGCCTGCTTGCCTACAAGAATAGGGACAAGATCGGCGAGTTAATCGCCGGTAGGAACTCGACAGATGCCAAAAACGCTGGCTCCACCGGCGGGCTCGGCGACATCCTGGAGCGTCTCAGGAATGCGGGTGCGGGCGATCAAGTCGATTCTTGGGTTGGTACAGGATCGAATCGCCCCGTTCAGCGCGACCAAGTCGAGAAAGCGATCGACCCGCAAACGTTGAGCGATCTCGCCGAGCAAACCGGATTGTCCCGCGAGGAACTTCTCGACCGGCTCACAAGTGAACTGCCCGACGCAGTGGACAAGCTTACTCCCGACGGCCAGATGCCTGTGAGTAAAGGTCCAAATCTCCTCGACGAGGCACCTGGAGCTAGTCGCACTTAGCACCAGGCTGAAAATGAAAGCCCGCGCCTCCCGGCGAGGACGCGGGCCGATCAGCGCATCGCCGATACTAGCCCAGAATGGACCCTGAAAATGCTGGCGATCCCGACAGGATTCGAACCTGTGACCATCGGCTTAGAAGGCCGGTGCTCTATCCAGCTGAGCTACGGGACCGCTGGCCGACGCCAAGGCCGGCTAATTTATGCGCTGGGACGGCTGCCCGGCATTTGCCGGTCAATGCGTCCAGGGCGTCCTGCGGTCATAGCGGAAATTCTCCGCATAGGAAATCTGGCGGCGCTTGGATTCCTTCGGCTCCTCGACGCGATAGGCCAGCCCCTCTTTCTCCGCATAGGCCACCGCCTCTTCCCTTGTGTCGAAGGTGAGCCTGATCTGGCTCCGCATGTCAGCCGACGTGGTGTAGCCCATCAGCGGATCGATTTTCTTGCGCATCTCGGGATCGAATTCCAGCACCCAGTGGCCGGTCTTGGCCTTGCCGGACTGCATCGCGGTTTTGGCTGGGCTGAAAATGCGCGCGGACATGAACACCTCGTTACTACGTGCAAGCGGCACCGCCGCTGTATTCCCGTCATTACTGCGCAATGCTGCCGGCGGCAAGGCCGAGCCTGCCGTACCCCTTCACGGCGGGCCACCGACGATAATTGCGCGATGTGACGGCCGTGGACAGGACGACCGAGATCGCGCCGGGCGTTTTCTTCCCGGCGGGGACGTTTTATCCGGGTTAACGGCAGCGTGCCGCTGGACCTGAGGTGGCGCTGCCGCGAAACCGTTGCGCCGGCCGGCATTTTCGACTCCGCTCTCGACCCGGGCCTGCCGTTTGTTGCGTTTTCGTCTTTTAGGGGTTGCGCAGCCAAGCCCGTAACCCTATACGCCGCCAAGGACTCGGAGTGTAGCGCAGCCTGGTAGCGCATCTGGTTTGGGACCAGAGGGTCGGGAGTTCGAATCTCTCCACTCCGACCATCCATTCACCGGAAATCACCGGCCGTGCTGCCGGCGCACCTGCGCCGGACAGCATCTGCGACTGACGAAGCACCCAAGCGACCAACGGGCAGCCCGGACTTCCCGGGGTGCCCGCCTGAAGCTTGCGAAGCGTCAGTCCTGGATGAACGCCAGGAGATCCGGATTGATGATCTCCGGGTGGGTGGTGCACATGCCGTGCGGCAGGCCCTTGTAGACCTTGAGCGTGCCGTGCCTCACGAGCTCGGCGGCAAGCAGGGCTGAGTCGGCAATCGGCACGATCTGGTCATCATCGCCGTGCATGATCAGGACGGGCACGTCGATCTTCGTCAGGTCTTCCGTGAAGTCGGTCTCGGAAAAAACCTCGATGCAGTCGTAGTGGGCCTTGGCTCCGCCCATCATGCCCTGGCGCCACCAATTGTCGACGGCCCCTTGCGAAACCTTGGCGCCCTCGCGATTGAAGCCATAGAACGGGCCGGCCGGCACATCCCTGTAGAACTGGGCGCGGTTGGCGACCAAAGCGGCACGGAAGCCGTCGAAGACCTCGATCGGCAGGCCGCCGGGGTTGCTGTCGGTCTTAAGCATGATCGGCGGCACCGCGCCGATCAGCACCGCCTTGGCGACGCGCCCTTCGCCACCGTAGCGGGCCACGTAACGCGCCACCTCGCCGCCGCCGGTCGAATGGCCGATATGGACGGCGTTCTTGAGATCAAGATGCGCGACCAGAGCCGCGACGTCGGCGGCATAGGTGTCCATCTCGTTGCCGGTCGCGGTCTGTGTCGAGCGGCCGTGCCCGCGCCGGTCATGCGCGATGACGCGATAGCCCTTGTCGAGGAAGAACAGCATCTGGTTGTCCCAGTCGTCGGCGCTCAGAGGCCAGCCGTGATGGAACACGATTGGCTGGCCTGTGCCCCAATCCTTGTAGAAAATCTCGGTGCCGTCCTGGGTGGTGAATGTGCTCATCGTCGTGCTCCTTGCTGCAGTTGGCTGGCTTGGTGGGGGGAAGGTTCGTTCCTTCTGTGGACAAGCTATTGCAACGGAGTAATGGTGAGTATTGGCAAAACAGACATTGAACGTGGCAAAACTGACAGATGCATGCGGGGCGTGATCGGGTCGAAATCGGGCTTGTGGTGTATCCCGGCGTTCAGCAAGCGGCAGTTCTCGGTCTGACCGACCTGTTCCAGCTGGCCAACCGGCTGGCTGCCGACCGTTCGCCGGACGCGCTGAGGCTTCGCGTCAGCCATTGGCAGTGGCAGGAAGCGAGCCAAACCGTCATCCGCAGCTTCGACAGCGAGCCCGGCCCCGACAATGGACCTGCCATGGTCATCTTGCCTCCGACCCTGGGCGATCCGATCGCTCGCGAGGCGGCCGCGCCCTATGCCGACTGGCTCAGGGCCCGCCACGCTGCCGGCGCGACGCTCGGCTCGGTCTGCGCCGGCGCCTTCGTGCTTGCCGAGGCCGGTCTGCTGTCGGGTCGTGCGGCGACCACGCACTGGGCCTATCGCGACGCGCTGGCGATGCGCTTTCCCGACATCCTACTCGATGCCGACAAGCTGGTCATCGATGACGGCGACATCATCACCGCCGGCGGCTATACGGTCTGGACCGACCTTGGCCTGAAGCTCGTCGACCGGGTGCTTGGGCCGACCGTGATGATGGACACCGCCCGTTTCATGCTGGTCGACCCGCCGGGACGCGAGCAACGCTTCTACAGCCCCTTTGCACCCAGGCTGAACCATGGCGACGAGGCCATCCTCAAGGTGCAGCACTGGCTCCAGGCGAGAGGCGCTCGCGATGTAACGCTTGCCACCATGGCGGAGCATGCGGCCTTGGAGGAGCGGACTTTTTTGCGCCGCTTTCGCAACGCCACCGGCCTCAAGCCGACCGAGTATTGCCAGCACCTGCGCGTCGGCAAGGCGCGTGAGATGCTGCAAGCGACGACCCGATCCATCGACCAGATCGCCTGGGATGTCGGCTATGACGATCCCGGCTCCTTCCGCAAAGTGTTCGCCAGGATAACCGGCCTGGCGCCGGGCGATTACCGCAGGCGCTTTGGCGCGGAACGAGCGGCGGTGGTGGGCGTAGGGAGTTGAGTTATCATCTCGTTGAAGGCAAGCTCGCCGGGAAGAGAACCCCAACCGCCTCATCTCCCGGCGAGCCTACAACCTGATTTGATACGCATCAGGACCGGGGTTAGCCGGCAAGCTTGCATGTGCAAGAGAGATGCCAGTCAATGTTTCCCGAAATGGGACACCGACCGGAGCTTTTTCCTTCTCTCCTTGTAGTAGAAGGTGGATCGGCGCGTCGCGCCGAGCCGGATGAGGGGTGCTGGAAGAAATGAGGCGCTGGCGATCCTGTCGCAGTGCGCCCGATTTGGACGAGGGTGTTCGCCAAGCTGGAACACCCTCATCCGACCGAGCTTCGCTCGGCCACTTTCTCCCACAATAAGAGGAGAATGGAAGTTCTCCCACCGCCTAAATCTCGAACTCGCCCTGCCCCTCATCCATGGCGCTGACGGTTTCGGCGGCGAGCGCCCTTGTGATCGGCGTCTTGCGTTCCAGTGCCGTGCGGTCGAGCCGCTCGACCACGCGCATCGAGGTGGCCAGCGAGCGCTCGATGCGGCGCACCAGATATTGCACGACGTGCGGCTCGACCTCGACCTGGCGGTCGGCGAACAGTTTGGTGATGACACCGGCCAGCAAGAGATCGTCGGGCTCGTGGATCTCGACCATCGCCGCCGCCTTCAGCCGCGATGCGAGGTCGGGGAGCCTGACACCCCAGGCGGACGGAAAGCGCCGCGCGGTCAAGAGCAAGGTCGAGCTGGCCGCGCGCACCGCGTTGATCAGATGGAACAGCCCCTCTTCATCGACCGGACCGGCATCGACATCGTCGATCAGGGCCGGCCGCGCGCCGAGGCTCGCCATGCAGTCGCCGATCCGCCCGGCGTCGACCTTCACTGCGCCGGCGCGGGCGCGCCAGATCGACGCCAGATGGGTTTTTCCACAGCCTGCGGGGCCGGCGAGCACGACCACCGGCGACGGCCAGTCCGGCCAGCGATCGAAAAGCGCCACCGCCTGGCTGTTGGTGCCTGAGACGACGAGTTCGTCGCGGGAATAGCCGGTGCCGTGGCCGAGATCGAGCGGTAACTGGCGCGGCGGGTCGATCTTGTTGTCCGGCATCTGGCTCAACTGCGCGGCCCACCGCTCCCGCGGCGACGCGCCGGCAGCGGCGGCACAGGTTCGGTGTTGTGGCCCTTGTAGAGCGGCGACTCGAGATAGCGGGCGATGGCAAAGCGCACCAGGACGGCAACGGCGGCCGAGGCCGGCACGGCGATCAGCAGGCCGACGAAGCCGAACAGCGCGCCGAAGGCAAACAGCGAAAACATCAGCCACACCGGATGCAGGCCGACGCTTTTTCCGACCAGCCTCGGCTGCAGGATGTTGCCCTCGATGAACTGGCCGACGAAGAACACGCCGGCCACCGCCGCGACCATGGTCCAGTCCGGCCAGAACTGGACGAAGGCGACGCCGACGGCCAGCACCAGCCCGGTCAGCGAGCCGACATAGGGGATGAAGGAGATCAGCCCGGCGAACAGCCCGATGAGGATGCCGAAATTCAGGCCGGTCAAGGTCAGCCCGGTGGCGTACATGGCGCCTAGTACCAGGCACAGCGTGCCCTGGCCGCGCACAAAGCCGGCGGTGGCGGTGTTGATGTCGTTGGCGATCGCCCTGACGGTCTGGACATAATCGCGCGGCACCCAGCTGTCGACAATCGTCACCATGCGATCCCAGTCGAGCAGCATGTAGAAGGCGACGACGGGCGTGACGACGAACAGGCTGACCACCGAGACCAGCGCCACGCCGGAACTCCAGATCGAGGTGAACACCGTGGTCAGCAGGCCGAAGCCGGAGGTCAGCAGCGAGTTCAACCCTTCGCGCAGGCCATTGGCGTCGACGCCGAATTGCTCTTCCAGCCATCTCGGATCGAAGCTGGTGATCAGGCTCTGCAGCCGGGTCAGGTATTCCGGCAGCTTGCTGGCAAAATCGGCCATCTGCGAAGCCAGCACCGGAATGAGGATGACGAAGGCCAGCACCAGAACGACGATGAAGGCAAACAGGATGACAATCGTCGCCATCAGCCTGGACAGGCCGAGCCGCTGCAGCCGGTCGGCGACCGGGTCGAGGAAGTAGGCGAGCACCATGCCGGCGACGAACGGCAGCAGGATGCCGCTGAAGACATAAAGGAAGATCGCGAGGATGATGGCGCTGATCAGCCAGAAGCGGATTTGGCGCCGAAACACGCCAGACGCGGCCGCATCGGCAGCGGCAGCTTCGGCTGCCGCGTCGATGTTCTGGTCAGGTATCCGGTTTGGAGCCTTCGCCATAGCCGCTCATATGCCTCAGCCAAGCCACGAGATAGGCCGCGGCCGAAGCCACGGTCAAGACCCCGGACAGCAATATGAGCACCGGCCTGAGCGGATCGAGATCGATGGCGAGGGCCAGTTCGCCCAGCACCACCGCCGCCAGCCCGATCTGGACGGCGGTGTTGGCCTTCGACACGAACAGCGGCTTCATCTCGACCGGGTGGGCCATGACGGTGGACAAAACGACGGCGCAGACGATCAGCGCATCGCGCGACACCATGGTGACGACCAGCCACAGCGGCAATTCACCGATGAAACCCAGCACCACGAACACCGAGACCAGCAGCAATTTGTCGGCCATCGGATCGAGATAGGCGCCAAGCTGCGAAAACTGGTTGAAATGGCGGGCGATGAAGCCGTCGACGCCGTCGGAAATGCCGGCGATCAGGAAGCCGGCGAAAGCCCAGTCCCAGCGCCCCTGCAGCATGGCCAGCACCACGCCCGGCACCAGCACGAAACGCATGATCGTGATCATGTTGGGGATGGTCAAACGCATGTCCCGTCGCTTCTGTTTTGATGATACATGATAGAGATGAGAGGCTACGGCAAGTGAGAGCGACGCAGATGCTGCCAATCTCCGCTCGTGGGGAGAGATTGGCTATCTTCAGGGCCTTCGCCATCGCCAATGTTGGAGATTTGCCTGAGGCCTCTGTCCACGATTTTGTGATGCCGAAAATGCCTGAGCCAGCCGTTATCCTTGCGAGGCGCAGCCGTTCATGCGAAGAGCCCCGGAAAGCAGGAAAGAGTGATGAGCAAGCGCAAGAACGGGCTCACCTATGCCGAGGCGGGTGTCGACATCGATGCCGGCAACCTCATGGTCGAGAAGATCAAGCCGCTGGTGCGCGCGACGCGCCGGCCGGGCGCCGACGGCGAGATCGGCGGCTTTGGCGGCCTGTTCGACCTCAAGGCCGCCGGCTTCACCGACCCGGTGCTGGTCGCCGCCAATGACGGCGTCGGCACCAAGCTGAAGATCGCCATCGATGCCGGCAAGCACGACACGATCGGCATCGACCTCGTCGCCATGTGCGTCAACGACATCGTCGTGCAGGGCGCCGAGCCATTGTTCTTCCTCGACTATTTCGCCACCGGCAAGCTCGACCCCGACCAGGGTGCGGCGATCGTCGGCGGCATCGCCGAGGGCTGCCGGCAGGCCGGATGCGCACTGATCGGCGGCGAGACGGCGGAAATGCCCGGCATGTATCACGGCAAGGACTACGACCTCGCCGGCTTTGCCGTGGGCGCGGCCGAACGCGGCCAGTTGCTGCCGACCGACGATATCGTCGAGGGCGACGTGCTGTTGGGGCTGGCCTCGTCGGGCGTGCATTCAAATGGCTTTTCGCTGGTCCGCCGCATCGTCGCCACCAGCGGCCTTGCGTGGACCGATCCAGCGCCCTTCAACGATGAAGCCACGCTGGCCGAGGCGCTGCTCGAGCCGACCCGCATCTACGTCAAGTCGATCCTCAAGGCGATCCGTAACACGCATGGCATCAAGGCGCTGGCCCATATTACCGGCGGCGGTTTCCCGGAAAACATCCCGCGCGTCCTGCCGAAGGATTTTTCGGCCGAGCTCGACCTCGGCGCCATCGAAGTGCCGGCGGTGTTCTCATGGCTGGCCAAGACCGGCGGCGTGGCGCCCGACGAGATGATGCGCACCTTCAACTGCGGCGTCGGCATGATCCTCGCCGTCGCCTCCGGCCAGGCGGCACAGGTTGCGGCCGTGCTGCAGGAGGCCGGCGAGAGCGTGACGCCGATCGGCCGCATCGTGCCGCGCCGCGACGCCGGCGTGATCTATCGGGGCGCGATCGGCCTATGAGCATGCGCAAACGCACCGTGGTGCTGATTTCGGGACGCGGCTCCAACATGACGGCGCTGATCGCCGCGGCCACCTATCCGGGTTATCCGGCTGAGATCGTCGGCGTCATTTCCGACCGGGCCAATGCCGCCGGTCTCGGCATTGCGGCGGCGCGCGGCATCGCCACCAAGGTGATTTCGCGGGCCGACTATAGCAGCAAGGAAGCGCATGACGGGGCGATCGACGCCGCACTTGTCTCGTTCGGCGCCGAGATCGTGGCGCTGGCCGGTTATATGCGCATTCTCGGCGCGCGCTTCGTCGAGAAATGGCTGGGCCGGATGATCAACATCCACCCTGCCCTGCTGCCCGCCTTCAAGGGGCTGGATACGCATGCGCGCGCCTTGCGCGCGGGCATGCGCATCCATGGCTGCACGGTGCATTTCGTCACGCTCGACATGGATGACGGCCCGATCATCGCCCAGGCCGCCGTGCCGGTGATGGTCGGCGACAATGAGGACATGCTCGCCGCACGCGTGCTGAAGGCCGAGCACCGGCTTTATCCGCTGGCGCTCGGGCTGGTCGCCGAAGGCAAGGCGCGGATGGAAGGCGGCCGCACCGTGCTTGCCCACTTCGCCGATGATGCCGACAACAGCACCTCCGTGATCATGGCGCCCGATCCGCTGCGCGAGGAGACCGACCTCGAGCATCTGGCGCGCATCACTCCCTGAGAACCATCCTTGCCAACATGGTAGCAAATGTTGCTACCATGCTGGCAAGAAGACAGGTTGATGGCGACAGTCGAAAAGGTCAGCGTGGCGCTTTCGCCGGAACTGCTGGACATGGTCAAGGGCGCGGTGGCCAGCGGGCAATACGGTTCGGCAAGCGACGTGATCCGCGAGGCGCTCCGCGAATGGCGCCTTCGCCAGCCCTTGCGCGAGGCGGAAGCGGAACGGCTGCGGAAAGCCTGGACGGAAGGGCTGGGGAGCGCCCCGTTCGCGCCTTTCGACATCGAGGACATCAAACTGAAGGCGCACAGCCGGTTCAGCGACGCCAGCAAAAAACAGCGGAATGGCTGACGTCCTCATTGCCCGGAATCCGGCGCCAAAAACCCAACATCGGTGCCGAAGTGCGAGCATTGACGATCGGCAATTATCTCATGCTTTATCGCCTGGCCGAACAGCGCGTCGAGATCGTGCGCGTGGTGCATGGCGCACGCGAAGTCTCAACATTATTTTGACAGATGCAGACAGGCAAATGGATCTCTTCGACAGCGCTATGCGGGCAAAAGGTGATCTGGCCGGTGCCTTTGAGTATGATGAGGCGGATGATCCTACCAATGCCACGGCATACTTCTATCTGTATCGATCCGAGGACGGGCGAACAGGTTCTGTCATCGATGCAATTCATATTCGATCGGGCGATTGGGCCATTGCTGAAGCAGACATTTCGGTCAGGTGGGATAGGGATGAACGGCGCGTAGGTTTGTTCATCTTTGGTGCGCTTTGGGCGACCTTTGATACCGCCATGGGCACAAAAAATGGCGGCGGATATGGGAAAGACTTTCAGCCCGACATTCCTTGGTCTTAAATTGAACTCATGAAGCAACTCCTTGTTCTGCGTCACGCCAAGTCGAGCTGGGACGATCCTGACCTCATCGACTTCGACCGGCCGCTTTCCGGGCGCGGGCTGAAGGCCGCCCCGCTGGTCGGTCGCGAACTGGCCAGCCAGGGCTGGCTGCCCGATCTGGCGCTGGTATCGCCGGCGCTGCGCAGCCGCGACACATGGCGGCTGGTCTCGGCGGAACTGCCCGCGAAAACGCCGGCCAAATTCGTCCAGGCGCTCTACGAGGCCAGTGCGGCAGACGTTCTCGCCAAGGTACGGCAGGCAAATGCGGCAACGAGCAGTCTCTTGGTGCTCGGCCATAATCCCGGCCTGGAGGAATTCGCGCGCCGACTTGCCGGCGACGGGTCGGATGCCGCGGCACTCAATAAGCTTGAAGAAAAATTCCCGACGGCAGCCCTCGCCCGCTTCGTTTTCGACGGTGACTGGGCGCGGCTGGCCCTCGGCGATGCGCGGCTGACACACTGCGTTTGGCCGAAGGATCTGCGCTAAACGAGGGCTGTGACTTGATATGCAAAAGCAAGAACGGCGGGCCAAGCCCGCCGCTCTTTGCGTTCCGCAGCTTGAGATTAGCGGCCCCAGTTGCCCCGGCCGGACTGAGGCACGACCGGTTCAGTCGTGCCGGGCTGGGTCGTCGCGTTGGTATTGACGGTATTGTGCTCCGCCGTAAACGGCTTGCGAATCGAACCCGTGAACGTGCTGTCGATATTTCCAACAGCCGCATTGCCAACAGGCGCGGCCGGCTGGTTGACGCCGTCCGAACCATAGTGGTCGCTGCCGGCAAAGGTGCTGCCTGTGGCAATGAGGATGGCGGCAGCGGTAAGAGCAATCTTGGTCATTTCAGGTACTCCAGTACTTTCATACTTTCAGTGTTGTTGTCCGTCTCGTGGCGTGCCTTGGGAGGATTTCGCGTCGCTCGGAGCACCCCGAGGTGGGTTGGCCATGCAGCGGTTTCCAATCACAAAGATGTTCCGGCTACGCCCTGAACCGGGTGCTTGAAATCCGCCAAAAGGCTTCCTTCGCCACAATCTTGTCTTTCTTCTCGATGCGTTAGGCGAATATTTTTGCCGCGTGGCCCGGCCAGTTGCTGAGCCGACGTTCACTTGGTCTTGCACAATGCGTCAACAAAAACGAACCGATCGGTTCGATTTCCTGCACAAATGAAATCGCAGATCGACCGGTTTTGCGCTGCCGCCCTAGACGTGCACGTCGCCAAAGGAGAGTTCGCCGTCGTCGCTGGCGGTCAGGAACGCCGTGACCAGCAGACCGGCATAGAAGGCGGCGACCAGCACGACGATGACCAGGCCGGGAATGGGCCCCAGAGCAGCGCCGGCAACCGCCTCGCGCACCGAACTGACGAAGTCGATGCGGACTCCTTCGGTTAGAAGACTGGGGGTCGACAGTTTCAGGATCCAGGCCAACAGCAGGATCAGCAGCATGTGGATGTAGTTTCGACGCAGACGGCGCGCCAACGCCGCTCGTTGCGAAATGAGGAATTTTGGAGTGCGCAGACTTTCGCCGACGACCAACAGCCAATCGGACGCGAAGTCCGGCTGCGGCGAGAATATCTGCGCGAAATAGTGCCGTTCGAACTGGCGCACGCGGGCCCGGTAAACGTCGAAGAAGCGATATCGCCGCGCTTCTATCCACAGCAGCAACAGGACAAGCAGCATGGCAAAAAGCAGCACGCCGTGATGCGCGCTGGCCGTCGAAAGCGAGATGGACAACATTGCCGCGACGACCGTTATCGCCCAATTGCTCGTCCGGTCGAGGCGGTCGCGCCACCCCGTCATGCGCAGAATCTCGGCGCGATGAAAATGCGCCATCGTGGTCACGAGTTCGCCGGGCGAAAGCGTCCTTCCAACGGGGGCCGGTGCTGCCAACGCTTCTGCCATCACCATGTCTCCACCGCCACGCAAAAACGGCTGGTTGGGCATATCGTTCCGACGCTTCACTTTGCCGGGCGCAGCCACACCTTGTTGTCGTGGAACGCCGCACCGCCATAGGGCGCCGGCGCGTCGGCGCCGGTCAGGACGTTGATGCCCTCGCCGCGCTCGTGGGCGCTGTTGGGCCAGATGCCTTCGGCGACCACGACGCCGCGCTTGACGCCATCGAACAATCTTGCGTGCAGCACAACTTCGCCGCGCGCATTGCCGATCTCGACGCGGTCGCCATTGGCCAGCCCATAGGCTGCCGCATCGTCCGGATGCAAAAGCAGTTCCGGCCGACCCTCCTTGGCCATCGACACCGGCGTCTCGGAAAAAGTCGAGTTGAGGAAATTGCGCGCCGGCGAGGTGGCCAGCCGGAACGGATGCGCAGCATCCGCCACCTCGATCAGATCGACGTGGTCGGGAAATTCCGGCAGGCTTGCCACCGGCCCGAACAGGCCCATGCTTTTCGGCGGCCGGTTGGGCGCCGCCTGCCCGGTCCAGTCGGCGCGAAAGCGGAATTTTCCGTCCGCGTGGCCGAAGCCGTCGATAAAATGCGCCGCTTCGAAAGCCGGCTGCAAATCGAGCCACTTTTGTTCCTTGAGGCTCGAAAAACTGCCCAGCCCGCGCTTGCCCAAAATGATGTCGATATGCTGCTGCTCGGTCATGCCGAAGCCAGGCCTGTCGCCAACACCGAGCCTTTTGCCGAGTTCCTCGATGACGAAATGGTTGCTGCGCGGCCCTTCCGGCGGGTCGATCAGCTTCGGACCGAGCGTGATGTGCTGGTTGCCGCCGCCCTTGTAGACATCGTCATGCTCTAGAAACATCGTCGCCGGCAGCACGACATCTCCGAGTTTTGCGGTGTCGGTCATGAACTGTTCGTGCACGCAGGAAAACAGGTCGTCGCGCAGAAAACCCTGCTTCACCAGCCGCTGCTCCGGCGCGACATTGACCGGATTGGTGTTCTGGATCAGCAGCGCCGTCACCGGCGGGCCGCCATAGAGCGCATCCTCAGCGCCGGTCAGCACCGGGCCGATGCGCGAATGGTCGAGATGGCGGATCGCCGGGTCGCGCATCCGCGTGCCTTCCAGCAGTTCCTGGTTCAGCTTGAAGATGCCCGAATTGGAATGGAAGGCGCCGCCGCCCTCATATTGCCAGCAGCCGGTGACCGCGGCGATCGAGGCCGCGGCATGCATGTTGACCGAGCCGTTGCGCTGCCGCGAAAAACCGTAGCCGAGGCGGAAATAGGTTTTCTTGGTCGTGCCGACGAGACGGGCGAAGGCCTCGATCTCATCGACGGAAAGCCCGGTGACATCAGCCGCCCATTGCGGCGTCCTCGTCTGAAGATGCGCTTCCAGACCGTGCGGATCGTCGGTGTATTTTTCCAGATAGGCGCGGTCGGCCATGCCGTCACGGAACAGCACATGCATCACCGCGCAGGCCAGCGCACCGTCTGTGCCGGGCTTCAGCACCAGGCCGAGATCGGCCTGCTTCATCGTCGCGTTCTCGTAGACGTCGATGACGACGATCTTGGCGCCGCGCTCCTTGCGCGCCTTGATCGCGTGGGCCATGACATTGACCTGGGTGACCACGGCATTGGTGCCCCAGACCACCACGCAGTCGGATTTGGCCATCTCGCGCGGGTCGGGACCGCGTAGCGCGCCGGCCCCCATCATCCAGCCGGTCCAGGCCAGATTGGTGCAGATCGAACCGAAAAAGCCGGAATATTTTTTCGCGTGGCGCAGCCGCTCGATGCCGTCGCGCTGCACCAGTCCCATCGTGCCGGCATAGTAATAGGGCCAGACCGTCTCCGAGCCGTATCTTGCCTCGGCCGCGATGAATTTTTCGGCGACCAAGTCGAGTGCGGCCTCCCAGCTCGCGTCCTTCCAAAGGCCCTCATCCTTGGCGCCCGCCCGGATCAGCGGCTTCAGCAAGCGGTCGGGATGATGGACGCGGTCGGCATAACGGGCGACCTTGGCGCAGATGACGCCAGCCGTGTAGCTGTTGGCCTTGGCGCCATGGACGCGGCCGATGCGCTTGCTGTCGAGCAGCTCGACCTCGAGCGCACAGGTCGACGGGCAATCATGCGGACAGGCCGAATGGCCGATCCTGAGCTTGGCGTGCTGATTCATGGGGCGAGATTAGCGGGTTGTAAGGACCGCGTGTAGGGCCAGATCGCGTCTTCCCTTCTCCCCTTGTGGGAGAAGGCAGAGGGGCGTCGCGCTACTCCGCCGTGCCTTCCTCGTATTCCGCCGACATCGACAGCCATTTTTCCTCATGGCCGGCCAGTGTCTGGGCCAGTTGCGAGCGCTCCTTGGCCAGCCGTGTCGCCGTCGACGGGTCCTTTTCGTAGACCGCCGGATTGGCGAGTTCGTCCTCGATCAAGTCGATGCGCTTGCGAATGCGGTCCATCAGCGCTTCGGTGGCGCGGATCTCCTTGGCCAGCGGCTCGAAGGCGGCGCGGCGCGCTGCCGCGTCACGGCGGCGGTCGGCCTTCGAGGCCTTTTCGGCCTCGCGCTTGCCGCGGCGGTCGCCGGCCACGCCGGTGACCAGCGTCTTGTAGTCATCGAGGTCGCCGTCAAAAGGATTGACCGTCCCGTCCTTGACCAGCCACAGCCGGTCGGCCGTTGCCTCGAGCAGATGGCGGTCGTGCGAGATCAGAATGACGGCGCCGGGAAACTCGTTCAGCGCATGGATCAACGATTCACGGCTGTCGATATCGAGATGGTTGGTCGGTTCGTCGAGGATGAACAGGTTTGGCCCCTCGAACGCCGACAGGCCCATCAACAGCCGCGCCTTCTCGCCGCCCGACAGGTCCCTGGCGGCGGTGTTCATCTTCTCGGTGGTCAGTCCGAACTGGGCGACGCGGCCGCGCACTTTCGATTCCGGTGCTTCCGGCATCAGCCGGCGGACATGCTCATAGGCGTTTTCACTCGGTCGGAGATCGTCGAGCTGATGCTGGGCAAAGATCGCCACCTTCAGGCCGGGCGCCACCGTCATGGTGCCGGTCTCCTGCTTCAGGCGGCCGGACAGCAATTTGGCGAAGGTCGACTTGCCGTTGCCGTTGGCGCCGAGCAGCGCGATACGGTCATCGGCATCGATGCGCAGCGTCATCTTCTTCAGGATCGGCTCACCCTCGACATAGCCGACATTGACGTTGTTGAGCGCAATGATCGGCGAGGCCACCGTCTTCATCGGCTCGGGAAAGGAGAACGGCCGCACGTTGTCGTTCACAATCGCGGCGATCGGCTTCATCTTCTCCAGCGCCTTGATGCGCGACTGGGCCTGTCTCGCCTTGGAAGCCTTGGCGCGGAAGCGCTCGACGAAGGACTCCATGTGCTTGCGTGCGGCTTCCTGCTTGACCCTGCCCTTCTCCTGCAATTCGCGCTGCTCGGTGAATTGGAGCTCGAACTGGTCGTAGCCGCCGCGCCAAAAGGTCAGCTTCTTCTGGTCGAGATGGACGATCGAGTTGACGGCGCGGTTGAGCAGGTCGCGGTCGTGCGAGATCAGGAGCACTGTGTGCGGATATTTCGACACGTAGTTTTCCAGCCACAGCGTGCCTTCGAGGTCGAGATAGTTGGTCGGCTCGTCGAGCAGCAGCAGATCGGGCTCGGCAAACAGCACCGCGGCGAGTGCGACGCGCATGCGCCAGCCGCCGGAGAACGACGAGGCCGGCCGCCGCTGGGCGGCGTCGTCGAAGCCGAGGCCGGCGAGGATGGTGGCGGCACGAGACTCGGCCGAATGGGCGTCGATATCGGCCAGCCGCATGTGGATGTCGGCGATGCGGTGCGGATCGGTCGCCGTCGTTTCCTCATCGAGCAATGCGGAGCGTTCGAGGTCGGCCTTGAGCACGATCTCGATCAGCGGCTCCTCGGTGCCGGGAGCCTCCTGCGCCACCTGGCCGATGCGCGTGTTCTTCGGCAGGCTAATCGAGCCGGTCTCGGAGGCGAGGTCGCCGGTGATCGCCTTGAACAAAGTGGTCTTGCCGGTGCCGTTGCGGCCGACAAGCCCTGCCTTGCTGCCGGCCGGCAAAGTCAGCGAGGCATGGTCAAGAAGCAGGCGTCCGGCCATGCGGAGCGAAAGGTCGTTGATGATCAGCATGGCCGCGCTTTTGCACGGGACGTCAGCGCTTCGCAAGACCTCGAGCGGCGGTTGGCCGCATAACGCATGAAAATGGCCGCCAGCGGCAGGTTGCCCGGTGCCGCGGGCGGAGAAAGAAGACGATCGACCCGATCGCCGGCCTCAACGGATCAACGGACCAGCTCCGGGCTGAGCCGGCAACCGCTGCGATGGCGTGGCGCCTGGCGAGCATCGGCTTCTCGCAGTCGAAAACTGCGCATTTGTCAGTTAATTGCCGGTGCAAGGCCGTCGTCGTCATGACGCAAAGGCAAGACTCAGCTATGTCTAGGTGTGCGGCGGACCTGATACCCGCCTGGCCGGCGTCATCGCTCCCCTCCCAAGCGGCGCCGGCCATCTTTCCTACAGGCTTTCATCACTGCGCCGGCGGCGTGCCGGGTTGATCATCGCCTGGCGTCGAGTTGGGCGCAGGGTCGACCTGCGGGTTTTGATCGGCGCCGGGAGCCTTTGTCGGTGGAATGTTGTTGTCGCAGGCCGCGACAGCCAGCGCTGCGGCCAAAACGAACCAGGTCGGGGCCAGCAAAGTTGAGAGCTTGTTCATCGCAACCTCCGTCACCGGGCAAACGAGACGGTGCCGATTTGGTTGCACGCTCGGGCAAGAGCTTGGAACGTTTTGGAACCCGGGGAACAAAACGAGAGAGGGGAACAAAACGCGGGCTCCTCGGTTGGTCCACACCAATGGAGAAATTCATGATCCGTCTGCTCATAGCCGGGGGCGCCGTCGATGTGGCCTACCGCATCGTCAGGGAAATCATCGACGAGGTGCCCGACGACTTCGATCCGCTGTTGCTGCCGCCTCCCGATGACGACAAGTCGCTGCCGCGGCAGTCTGCGACGATGGGCGTCGAGCCGCAGCGCTAGTTTCGGTTCGTCGGTCGGGCGCCAGCTGGATCGGACGCATCGGTCGCACGTACGAAAGCGTTGCGAACAAAGCAGAAACGATGCTTGATGGGCAATGAACCTCGCTGCCCGTGATTCGACCTTCCGGCCTGCCTATCTCGCAAAGCTGAATGCCGAGCAGTGCGTTGCCGTCGAGCATGGCGACGGCAAGGTCGCCGGGCCGCTGCTGGTGATCGCCGGGGCCGGCTCCGGCAAGACCAGTACGCTGGCGCATCGCGTCGCGCATCTGATCGTCAGGGGCGCCGACCCGAGGCGCATCCTTTTGATGACGTTTTCGCGTCGCGCCGCATCGGAATTGGCCAAGCGCGTCGAGCGCATCGCCGGCGAGGTGCTCGGCCGCGACGCTTCCGTCATCACCGATGCTCTCACCTGGGCCGGCACGTTTCACGGCATCGGCGCCAGGCTGCTGCGCGACTATGCGCTGGAGATCGGCCTCGATCCGGCCTTCACCATCCATGACCGCGAGGATTCGGCCGACCTGATGAACCTCGCCCGGCACGAACTCGGCTTCTCGAAAACCGAAGGCCGTTTTCCGACCAAGGGCACGTGCCTGGCGATCTATTCGCGTGCCGTCAACGCGCAGGCGCCGCTAGGCGAAGTTTTGGGTTCGGTGTTCCCCTGGTGCGCGGCGTGGGCAGAACAGCTTAAGGCGCTGTTCGCCCGATATGTCGAGGCCAAGCAGGCGCAGAACGTGCTCGATTACGACGACCTGCTGCTCTACTGGGCGCAGATGGCCGGCGAGCCGGAGATATCGGCGCATCTGGGTGGGCGTTTCGACCATGTGCTGGTCGATGAATACCAGGACACCAACCGGCTGCAGGCCTCGATCCTCGCGGCGCTCAAGCCGGACGGATCCGGGCTGACGGTGGTCGGCGACGATGCGCAGTCGATCTATTCGTTTCGCGCCGCCGAAGTGCGCAACATCCTCGACTTTCCAAAACAGTTCGCCCGGCCGGCCGAGATCGTCATGCTGGAGCGCAACTACCGCTCGACCGAGACCATCCTGGCCGCCGCCAATGCGGTGATCGGCGAGGCCTCGGAGCGCTTTACCAAAAACCTCTGGTCGGAGCGCAAATCGACGGAAAAGCCGAAGCTGGTCAGCGTCCGCGACGAGGCCGAGCAGGCGGGTTACGTCTGTCAGGCGATCCTGACCGAGCGCGAGGCCGGCACGGCGCTGAAGGCGCAGGCCGTGCTGTTTCGCGCTTCGCACCACAGCGGGCCGCTGGAGATCGAGCTGACGCGCCGCAACATCCCGTTCGTCAAGTTCGGCGGGCTGAAGTTCCTCGACGCCGCCCATGTCAAGGACGTGCTGGCGGTGCTGCGCTTCGCCGAGAACCCGCGCGACCGCGTCGCCGGTTTTCGCGTGCTGCAGCTTTTGCCCGGCATCGGCCCTTCGGCGGCTTCGCAGATCGTCGACACCATGGCGACGTCGCTCGACGAAGCGATGGGGCTGGCGCGCTACCGGCCGCCGCAACGCGCCGCCGACGACTGGCCGGGTTTCGTCGCGCTGTTCTCGCAGCTTCGCGCCGGGTCGGGGAAATGGCCTGTTGACCTCGAACAGGTCAGGCTCTGGTATGAGCCGCATCTCGACCGCATCCACGAGGACGCAACGACACGCAGGGCCGATATTCTGCAGCTCGAACAGATCGCCTCGGGCTATGCCTCGCGCGAGCGTTTCCTCACCGAGCTGACCCTCGATCCGCCGGATGCAACCAGCGACGAGGCCGGGCCGCCGCATCGCGACGAGGACTATCTGATCCTGTCGACCATCCATTCGGCCAAGGGCCAGGAATGGAAGAACGTCTTCGTGCTCAACACCGTCGACGGCTGCATCCCGATCGATCTCGCCGTCGGCTCGAAGGAGGATATCGACGAGGAGCGCCGCCTGCTCTACGTGGCGATGACGCGGGCCAAGGACGGCCTGCACCTGGTCATGCCGCAGCGCATTTTCGTCCACGGCCAGGCGGCGCGCGGCGATCGCCATGTTTACGCCTCGCGCACCCGCTTCATCCCGGCCTCGATCCTCGGCGCCTTCGAACAGACATCGTGGGCGAGCGTCCAGGCCAAGGATGATCCGCGCCGCCAGCCGCAATTGCGCGTCGACCTTGGCGCCCGCATGCGCGACATGTGGAAATAGGCCGCTCTTCGGCACGACGCTCATGCCACGGAGCCTGGTGGCGAAAATCAAATTTCGGCAACATGGAACCTGATGCCGCGATCCGCGTTTCTGGGCGTCCTACCCCCGGTCGGAGAGCGGCGTCCGCCCGTCACCTCCGCCCAATTCGAGAGGCCAGAATGCACGATAAGACATTTTTCACCCCGGTCGCCGTAACCGTCGGCGCCGGCCATAAGCGCATGATCGCTTCGCTGTTCGACATGCATGAGTTCCTGACCGAGTTCCCGCCATCGCGGCGACGCCTGAGCTATGGCGCGGCGGTGAAGGCCTGCGAGGCGGCACGCGCCGGCGAGATCTCGCCCGAGGCCGCGCGCGATGCCTTGATCAGCTTCGCGGCGGCGGCAGGCATTCTCTGGCCTTCGGCGCAGCCGGCAGTCTCGGTCAAGCCGATCTCCCGCGACCAGGGCGGATACGCCGCCTGACTGGCCAGGCCTCTTTTGCGACTATAGCCGTCGAAGTTGCTGTTCGTCTTCGACGGGCTTTCCTGTCAATTCGATCCGGATGATCCGAAATCAGGCGTAGGCGCGGCCCTCTTCGCTGCGCTGGAACAGCGTCAGGTCGAGCGGCACCGAAGGCCGGCCGAGAATGGTCAGGATCGCGTGCGCCTGGCCGCGATGATGTGTCTGGTGATTGAAGAAATGATCAAGCGCCGGCGCCAATCGCTGCGAGACGGTGCGCATGTCGGAGACGGTCATGTAGGAGAAGCGGCCGGACAAAGCCTTGTCGCTTAACGCCCCAACCCAGTCGACGATCCTTTTGTCTTCGGCCTCGCGCGCCAGCCGCAAGCCCGGCAGGGCGCGGTGCAGGACCGTGTCGAGCCTGGCCGGCGCGTCGCCCTCGCCGGTAAAGCGCCTCATCCAGATGCGATCGGCAGTCAGAATATGGTTGAGCGTGCCCATCATCGAGCCGAAGAAGACCCCGACGTTGCGGTGAAAATCTTCCTCGTCGAGATCGGCGGCGGCATCGTAGATGCGGCTATTGGCCCATTGATTGTAGGCCGCAAACATCATGAAGTGCTGTTTCATCGTTTTTTCTCCGGCCCGCGAGACCCCGTTCCGGGTGCTTACCGCAAGGCCCGCAACCTCGCTCTAGTAGACCGCAGGGAAGCTGCCGCCAATGACCATTCTGCTCTATGATCTCGTCGGACGCGATGGCGCCCGTCCGTTCAGCCCGCATTGCTGGAAGGCGACGATGGCGCTTGCCCACAAGGGCCTCGATATCTCAACCGTGCCGACACGCTTTCTCGAAGTGCCCACAGTTGAAGGCGGCGTTTCAAAACTCGTTCCGGTGATCCGCGACGGCGAGAAGGTGGTCGCCGATTCTTTCGCCATCGCGCTCTATCTCGACGAGGCCTATCCAGAGCGACCGACATTGTTTTGCGGCGACGGCGGCAAGGCGATGGCGCGCTTCGTCGAACGCTGGTCGCAACTGACCATCCACCCCTATGTCACCACTGCAGCGATCATGGACCTGCACGCCATGCAGGACGAGGCCAACGCCGCCTATTTTCGCCAAAACCGCGAGCAGCGCTTCGGCCAGAGACTGGAAGAGGTGGTGGCGGCGCGGGACGCCGGCCTTGGTGCCTTCCATGCCTCGCTGGAGCCGTTGCGCTCGATGCTTGCCTATCAGCCGTTCATCGGCGGCCAATCACCGCTGTTTGCCGACTACATCGTCTTCGGCGCGCTGCAATGGGCGCGCATCGCCTCGCCCTACCGGTTGCTCGACGACAGCGATGTGGTGGCGCAGTGGTTCGAGCGCTGCCTCGGCCTGCATGATGGCCTCGGCCGCAAGGTGCCGGCGGCCGCCGCCGCGGCATAGGGCAGTAGGGCAGTAGGGACTAAGGAAGTAGCGGGGGCGCGCATTCCTACTCCCCTACTCCCCTACTCCCCTACTGCCCTACTGCCCTACTGCCCTACTGCCCTACTTCCTTACTGCCCTACTCCTTTGGCAAAGACAGTACGAACACCATGACGTCAGACCCGGAATTCCCGGACGATTTTCGCGCCGATCTGGCCAATCTCTTCCTGTGGCGGCGGGATGTCAGGCGATTCAGGCCGACGCCGCTCCCCGAAGGCGCGCTGGAGCGGCTGCTTGACGTCGCCAGCCTTGCGCCCTCGGTCGGGCTGAGCCAGCCTTGGCGTTTCGTCATGGTCGAGAGCGCGGAATGCCGCGCCGCCGTCAAGGCATGCTTCGAGCGCTGCAATGCGGAGGCGCTCGCGTCGTTCGGCGGCGAACGCGCCGCGCTCTATGCGCGCCTGAAGCTTGCCGGCCTGAACGAGGCGCCTTGTCAATTCGCTGTCTTCGCCGACCGCGGGACGCAACAGGGACATGGGCTCGGCCGCCTGACCATGCCCGCGACCATCGAATATTCGGCGGTGATGGCGATCCATACTTTTTGGCTGGCGGCGCGCGCCGAAGGAATAGGCATGGGCTGGGTCTCGATCCTCGACCCGGCCGAAATGGCGACGATCCTGGACGCGCCGCCGGAGTGGACGCTGATCGGTTACTTCTGCGTCGGCTACCCCTGCGAGAACCACAGCGTGCCGGAACTGGAGCGGGAAGGCTGGGAAGTCCGGCGCGCTTCGATGGTGATAAGGCGGTAGTGCAACGGCAACGCTGCCATCCTCCCTTGCAGGGGAGAATGGATATCAGGATGATTTCGCCGATCGCCGGCGTTGCCGACAAGACACCACGGGAAAGCCAGCCGTGACGGCCTTGATCTGAGGAAGGGCACAAATGTTTCGCTACGACGTGCAGGCCGAGATCTGGGTCTATCCAGGCAAGGGCGGCTGGCATTTCGTGACGCTGCCGCCGGAGCTTGGGGCACGGATCAAGACGGCAATGGCGGGGATGGCACGACCCTGGGGCTCGCTTGGCGTGGAAGCCGTTATCGGCCAGACCAGATGGCGAACATCGCTGTTTCCCGACAAGAAATCCGGCAGCCTGCTGTTGCCGATCAAGACGGCGGTGCGGGTCCGCGAAGGCCTTCGGGCTGGCGACACGGCCAAGCTGACGATCGAGATGAAGTTATGACAACATTGGTTTTGGCTGACGGCGACACGCTATGCGGCGGCTAAAGCACGTCGGAGACGCGCTTAAGTTCTTGTTTTTATGCATGTCGTGATCGCAAAACCGCTGCGCACTCTTGCGCGACATGCATTAGCGCCAGCCCCTTGGCAAGCCGGCGGGCGGCTTGTATAGAGCCCGCCACCGTGAATTCCACTCTCCATCACAAGGACGACCCCATGGCGCTCGAACGCACCTTTTCCATGATCAAGCCGGACGCAACCCGGCGCAATCTCACCGGCGCCATTACCCAGATGCTCGAAGAAGCCGGCCTGCGCGTCGTCGCCTCGCGCCGGGTGTGGATGAGCCGCCGCGAGGCGGAAGGTTTTTATGCTGTGCACAAGGATCGTCCGTTCTTCGGCGAACTGGTCGAGTCGATGTCGTCGGGCCCAACGGTCGTGCAGGTGCTGGAAGGCGAGAACGCCATTGCCAAAAACCGCGACGTGATGGGCGCCACCAACCCGGCCAACGCCGCCGAAGGCACCATCCGCAAAGTGCACGCGCTGTCGATCGGCGAGAATTCCGTGCACGGCTCCGACGCGCCGGAGACCGCCGCGCAGGAGATCAAATACTGGTTCTCGGACACCGAGATCGTCGGCTGAGCCGATAAGTCACCACGTCATATGCAAAAAGGCCGGCGCAATGCCGGCCTTTTTCGTTGCGGCGATCCGGCACCGGACGCCGGGCGCCGACACCCGCCAACTGCGCGTGATGCTCAAAAACCGAAACCGGTTATCAGCTCGCGGCGTTGAAGCGCAGGATGACGCGGTCGTCTTTGTCGACGATGATGAGCTTGCCGGCGTCGACGTGATACGATGCCGCCTTGGCCAGCGCCTCGAACAGCGCCTTTTCCTCGGCCATAGTCTCGGGCGCGCAGGCCTTGAACGTCGAACCGATGTCACTGATGGCAATCGTCGAACCATCGACTTTGGCGGTGGCGAAGTAGACGTTGCAAGGCCCGCTGCCTCCGGCCTTGCCGGCCTCGTCGATCCTGAACGTCGCCTGCGGCTCGGCGATCACACCAATGCCGTCGATATACTCGATCAGCCAGCTCTGCCCGACCACCGGGGCCGACGCCGGCTGCTCGCTCGACGTCACCATCTTCAGCATGATGGTCTGCGGCGCGTCGCTCAGTGGATCGACCTGGTGGCGCATATCGGAGATGAACAACAGCCTGTCGTCGACGGTGATGCGCGCCTGCAGCGCATAGGTCATATGAGGCCGGATCACCTGGGGATCACAGCTGATCTCGAACTTGATCGGCACCTGGCCGGCCGGCGCCACCTTGCGCTCGCCGATGACAGCGGCCGTCGCGTCGGCCAGCGAGACATCGGCAAGCTGCACGGAAAGCACGGCTTTCGGCGGCAGAGCGATGCGCTCGCGATACATCACCTCGCCCTTCAGGGTCTTCTCGGCAGCGACTGACAGCTCAGGCACCACCAGTATTCCGACCAGCGGCACGACACCGAAGATGAAGAACTCGGTGATCCTGCCCAGCATGATCCTGCTCCCCATAATGCGCCAAACTGGTCGGAAGGTCTCGCAGGATTGCGGTGGTTCCGTGGCGCCCCACACGGGCTGTTCACACGGCGGTGCCTTCCGGCGGCTCGTTGCCCTGTGGTCGGCCTCCTTGGCGTGACAGGCGAAATATTGCTCACGCCAGGTCCCCATGCGATCACGAAGTCGTGTTCCAAAAAGATGTAACGCAGGGAACCTCCGAACCGAACTAACCATGCGCGCTTGAGGAACGGCGCGCGCAACAACCCAAGCGGAGGTGAAATCATGTCAACAAGATCAACCGTGAGCACGGCCTTTCTGGCCGGCGCCGTTGCCACGGCCCTTGCTTCTTTTGCGACGGCCGCGCCGCTGTCCGAGGCAGAGGCCAAGGCAGCGATGGATGCCGGCAAGGAGAAGTGCTTTGGCGTCGCCCTGAAGGGGCAGAACGACTGCGCGGCAGGACCAGGCACCACCTGCCAAGGCACCTCGACGGTCGATTACCAGGGCAACGCCTGGAAGTTCGTCGACGGCGGCACCTGTACGACGATGGACCTGCCCGGCGACCGCAAGGGCTCGCCCACGGCGCTGACCCGCGACGTCCCGTCCTAAGCAATGCAAGCTGCCCGGAAAGCGGAGATGAAGATGAACGGACTGGCCCCGGCATCCCGCATATCGAAAACCTCGCGCTTTCCGGCGCACCCGATCGCCGGCCTTGCCGGCACCAGTTTCAAGCACGGGCATCTGCACGCGATCCTTGGCGACGGCCCAAAGGACGGCTTCTTCGAGGTCCACGCCGAAAACTACATGGGCACCGGCGGTCCGCCGCACGATGCGCTGACCAGGATTCGCCGCGACTATCCCGTTTCGCTGCACGGGGTGTGCATGTCGATCGGCGGACCGCGGCCGCTCGACAAAGTGCATCTCGGCCGCTTCAAGGCGCTCGTCGACCGCTATGAGCCGGCGCTCGTTTCCGAGCATCTCGCCTGGTCGACCCACGACACCACCTATTACAACGACCTGCTTCCCCTGCCCTATACGCCGGCAACGGTTTCACGCGTGGCGGATCACATCGATGAAATGCAGGAGACGATCGGCCGCCCGATCCTGCTCGAGAACCCCTCGACCTACGTCCTTTTCGCGGAATCGACGATGAGCGAGACGGATTTCATCGGCGCGCTGGTGCAGCGCACCGGTTGCGGCCTGCTGCTCGACGTCAACAATGTCTTCGTTTCGGCCACCAATCACGGCTATTCAGCCGTTTCCTACCTCGCGGATTTCCCGCTCGATCATGTCGGCGAAATCCATCTGGCCGGGCACGCCGAGCAGGAGGATGACGAGGGCGACCTGCTGCTCATCGACAGCCATGACGGGCCGGTCGCCGACGCGGTCTGGAAGCTCTTCGATATCGTCATCGGCCGATGCGGACCGCTGCCGACGCTGATCGAGTGGGACAGCAACATTCCCGACTGGCCGGTGCTCAAGGCGGAGGCCGCCGCCGCCCAAGCGATTCTCGACCATCACGCCGACAGCCACCAAGTGTTCGGAAAAGCCCATGCCGCAGGATGAACTCCAGTCGGGCGATCTTGGCCACCGGTTCGACTATGCCGCGGCATTCACCGCCGGTTTGCTCGATCCTGACCGTGTCCCGCCCGACGCTGTCTCGGGGCCGAACGGCAAGGCAGCGGTTAAACGATACGCCGTCTACCGCAACAACGTCACGGTCAGCCTGATCGATGCGCTGGCCGCCAGCTTTCCAGCGACGCTGCGCATCACCGGCCCGGACTTCTTTCGGGCGATGGCGCGCTTCCATGTCCGCGAAACGCCACCCACTTCGCCGCTTCTGTTCGAATACGGCCACGACTTTCCCGACTTCATCGAGCGCTACGACTATGCGCGGCCGATGCCATGGTTGGCTGACGTGGCGCGCCTGGAGCGGGCCTGGCTCGACGCCTATCATGCCGCCGACGCGGAACCGCTGGCTTGCGTAGCACTGGGCTCGATCCCGCCCGAACGGCTGGCCGATACCGTGTTCGTGCCACACCCGGCAACGCGTGCGATACGCTCGCGCTATCCGGTCGTGACGATCTTTGCGGCGAACCAGCGCGACCGCCCTGTCGGGCGGATCGAGGCGGACGGCCCTGAAGATGCGTTGGTCACGCGGCCCGGGCTCGAAGTCTTTGTTCGCCACCTGCCGCCCGGCGGCGCAGCTTTTCTGGATCGTCTGATGGCGGGCGAGCCGCTCGGCGCGGCGGCCGCGGCAGCATTTGCGGAAACTGCCGAATTCGATCTTGCCGCCAACATTGCCGGCCTGCTGCAAGCAGGCGCCTTCACAGCGGCAGACCAGGGAGGGTGAGCATGACGAACCATGGATGGAACGCCAGCACCGAGCCGCGAGGGGCTGCCACCCTCGTCGAGAGGGTGAATGCCGCGCTGCGCACGAGTGCCACACCTTCGCTGACGCAACTCGTCCTGCGCTGCGCCCTCGCTGTCCCGTTCTGGCGGTCCGGCGTCAACAAATGGGACGGTTTTTTGCAGCTGAACGATGTGGCCGTGCTGCTTTTCAGTTCGGAGCTCAAGCTGCATCTGCCCGGCGGCCCCTACGATTTTCCCGCGCCTGGGCTGGTGGCCTTCGTCTCAGGATCGGCGGAAATCTTGCTGCCAATTCTCCTCGTTCTCGGCCTGGCGACACGCCTGGCGGCATTCGGCCTGCTCGTGATGACGCTGGTCATACAACTCACCGTGCCGGACGGCTGGCCGCTGCACATCACCTGGGCGGCGATGGCGCTCGGCATCGTGGCGTGGGGACCCGGCCGGATTGCGCTCGATCACTGGATCGGCACTGACAAGGGCTGATGGTAGGCCGAGGGCGGATCGGGGTTGATGTGAATCTCGCCCTCCGGCGGTGACGCGAAGCATCAATTTCGTTTCGGCATGGCCTGCTTCCAGCGGCTGGCGGCCTCGTCGTCGGCCTCCTTGGCGTCGACCCAGCCGCCTTCCGAGCCGTCGGTGTGGTGTTCCTTCTTCCAGAACGGCGCGCGCGATTTGAGATAATCCATCAGGAAGTTCGCCGCCTCGAACGCCGCCTGCCGGTGCGCGGAGGCAGCGACCACCAGCACGATGTTCTCACCGGGCGCGATCCTGCCGTGGCGATGGATGGCGGTGAGCCCCTGCAGCGGCCAGCGGTGAACCGCCTCGGTGGCGATGCGGCCGATCTCGGCCTCGGCCATGCCGGGATAATGTTCGAGCTCGAGTGCCGCGAGCCTGCCTCCCTCGTCGCGGCAGAGACCCGAGAAAGTAACCACGGCGCCGATGTCGGCGCGGCCTTGCGTCATCTTGGCGATCTCGGCGGCGACATCGAAATCCTCCGCCTGGATGCGCACCGTCGGCACCACCGCGCCGGGCATTTCAGCCACCCGTCATCGGCGGGAACAGCGCGATCTCGCGCGCGCCTGATATCTTCTCGCGGTGCTCGACATGTTCCTGGTTGATGGCGACGCGGATCACGTCAGGATATTGCAGCGCGTGCTCGTACTCCTCGCCGCGCGATTTCAGCCAGCGCAGCAGGTCGGCCACCGTCTCGATGCCGGCGGGCAATTCGACGTCCTCTTGCGGCTTGCCGATCCGCTCGCGCACCCAGGCGAAATAGATGAGCCTCGTCGACATGCTACTCGTCCATGATGTGCTTGAGGCCGGCGCGGAAATAGTCGTAGCCGGTGTAAAGCGTCACCAGCGCGGCGATCCACAACAGCACCAGCCCGACCTGCGTGGTCAGCGGGAAGATCTTGTCGCCGGCAGGTCCGGCGAGCAGGAAGGCGATGGCGATCATCTGGATGGTGGTCTTCCACTTCGCCAGCTGCGTCACCGGTACCGAGACCTTCAGCGCCGCCAGATATTCGCGCAGGCCCGAGACCAGGATCTCGCGGCACAGGATGATGATTGCCGCCCACAGCGACCAGCCGGCGATGCCGGCATGCCTATCGGTATCAGCCGCCAGCAGCAGCAGGCACGTGGCGACCAGCAACTTGTCGGCGATCGGATCGAGCATCTTGCCGATATTCGAGGTCTGCTGCCAGGCGCGCGCCAGATAGCCGTCGAAATAATCGGTGATCGAGGCGAGCAGGAAAATGACCAGCGCCGACCAGCGGGCGAAGTCGCTCGACTTCAGATGCCCTTCGAGAAAAAAACACAGCACAACCAGCGGCACCGCGAGGATGCGGACGTAAGTGAGCATGTTGGGCAGGTTGAATGCGCGCTGGGCCATTTCTTTGGAACTCTTTCTACCTGCCTACTCAAATCAGAAGCGAATGTGGGGGGTCAACAGATGATAGTCGATGGACCAGCCGAAAATAGCCGAATCATCAGCTCTCGTGAAAATGGTTGTAGACCAGCTTGGCGACCTGCTCGGATATGCCATCGACCTTGACCAGATCCTCGATCGCGGCTCGACTGACCGCCTTAGCGGTGCCGAAATGCATGAGCAGCGCGCGCTTGCGACCGGGACCAATGCCGCTGATCTCGTCAAGCGGGCTCTTGACCATCTCCTTCTTGCGGCGGGCGCGGTGCGAGCCGATGGCGAAGCGATGGACCTCGTCGCGCAGCCGCTGAACGAAATAGAGCACGGGGTCGCGCACGGGGAGCGAAAACGGTGGCTTGCCCCTGACGAAGAAGCGTTCGCGGCCGGCGTCACGGTCCTGGCCCTTGGCGATGCCGATGGCCTGGACGCGGTCCTCGATGCCGAGGTCGGCGAGGATTTGTCGTACCGCCGTCATCTGGCCCTGGCCGCCATCGATGAGGATGACGTCTGGCCAGGCCGGGAAGCCGCCTGCATCCTCGATATCGTCGCCCTGTTCGGCCAGGATGTCGTCCGCCGCCTGTTCGCTCCGCGGCACATCGCCATGTTCCTTCAGGAGGCGGGAGAAACGCCGCTCCATCACCTCGCGCATCATGCCGAAATCGTCTCCCGGCGTGATCTCGGTCGAGCGGATGTTGAATTTCCGGTACTGGTTCTTCACGAAGCCTTCCGGCCCGGCGACCACCATGGCGCCGACGGCGTTGGTGCCCATGATGTGGGAGTTGTCGTAGACCTCGATGCGCACCGGCGGTTTCTTCAGGCCGAAAGTCTCGGCGAAACCGGTGAGCAACCGCCCTTGCGTCGAGGTCTCGGCCAGCCGGCGGCCGAGCGCCTCACGGGCATTCTGCAGGGCGTTGTCGGTCAAATCCTTCTTCTCGCCGCGCTGCGGCACCGAGATCGCCACCTTGCGACCCGCGCGGGTGGAGAGCGCCTCAGCCAGCAATTCCTGGTCCTCGACGCCATGCGACAACAGGATGGCGCGCGGCGTCGGCTTGTCGTCATAGAATTGCGCCAGGAACGAGCCCAGCACCTCGGCCGCCTCCATCGCCGGATCGGCCTTGGGGAAATAGGCGCGGTTGCCCCAGTTCTGGCCGGTGCGGAAGAAGAAGACCTGGATGCAGACCTGGCCGCCTTCCTGATGGATGGCGAAGACATCGGCCTCGTCGACGGTCTGCGGGTTGATGCCCTGATGGCTCTGCACATGCGACAACGCCGCCAGCCGGTCGCGATAGATTGCGGCGCGCTCGAAATCGAGATTCTCCGCGGCCTGCTGCATGGCGGCGGAGATGTCGGTCTTCACCTTCTGGCTGCGGCCGGACAGGAAGTCCTTCGCCTCGGCGACCAGCCTGGCATAGTCACTATGCGAGATTTCGCCGGTGCACGGGCCGGCGCATCGCTTGATCTGGAACAGCAGGCACGGCCGGGTGCGGTTCTCGTAGAAGGAGTTGGTGCAACTCCTGAGCAGGAAGGCGCGCTGCAGCGAGTTGATGGTGCGGCCGACGGCGCCGGCCGAGGCGAAGGGGCCGAAATAGTCGCCCTTGCGCGAGCGCGCGCCGCGATGCTTGTAGATGCCGGGCGAGACATGATCGCCGGTCAAAAGGATGTAGGGAAACGACTTGTCGTCCCGCATCAGCACATTGAAACGCGGCCGCAAGCGCTTGATAAGATTTGCTTCCAGCAGCAGCGCTTCGATCTCGGTGCGGGTGACGACGAACTCCATCGTCGCCGTCTCGCGCACCATGCGGCCGATGCGGCTGGTGTGGAAGCGGCCTTGTGCGTAATTGGTCACCCGCTTCTTCAGGCTGCGCGCCTTGCCGACATAGAGCACGTCGCCTGCGGCATTCATCATGCGGTAAACGCCGGGCGCGTTGGGCAGCCGTTTGACCAGCGTCTGGATGACTTCGGCGCCGACCATGCCGTCGGCATCGCCGGCATGCGGCGTCCAATCGATGGCGGTGAAGGCGACGTCAGGGCCACCGGGACCGGGCGTTGACGGTTCGACGATCTCCTCCGCCACCTCGTCCTCGAGGTCGACATCAGGGGGCAGGTCGTCGGCGGCGCCGCCGCGTTTGTGATTCTGGTCCATGGGACTCATTCGACAATGCCTGTCACATCCGGCGTCTGCCATGCAAGGTGCTGGCCGCCGTCGAGCGCGATCATCTGGCCGGTGACCGAGCTTGCGCCCCAGAGATAGCGGATGGTGGCGCCGAATTCAGGCAATTCCGGGCCGCGCTTCAGGATCAGGCCGTCGACCTGCGCGGCAAAGTCGCTGTCTTGCTGACGCGCGCTCTTCAGCGTCGGGCCGGGACCGATGGCATTGACGCGAATGCGGGGTGCTAGCGCCTGCGCCATCATCTGCGTCTGCGTCCACAATGTCGATTTCGACAGCGCATAGGAGAAATAGCGGGGCGTCGGGCGCCAGACGCGCTGGTCGATCATATTGACGATCAGCCCTTCCTCGCCTTCCGGCAGCGCGCGGGCGAATTGTTGCGCCAAAAATGCCGGCGCCTTCACGTGGATGGCGAAGTGACGGTCCCAGGCACGCCAGTCGACGTCCTGAACCGTATCATCCACGAACAGCGACGCATTGTTGACCAGCAGTGTAACAGGCCCGAGCGCGGCTTCGGCGCGGCCAACGAGGTCCTCGACCGCGGCCATGTCGGTCAGGTCGGCGGCGACCACAGCAACGCGGCCACCCCCCTGGCCAAAGTGACCGCTGTTGATCCGCGCGGCCAATGCTTCCGCCTCGGCCCGCGAGCGGTTGCAATGGATGGCGACGGCAAAACCGTTCGCGGCGAGATCCTCGACGATCGCCTTGCCGATCCGCTGGCCCCCGCCCGTCACCAGCGCCGTTCCAGCGGCCTTGCTCATCCTGTCAATCCTCAATGGGGCTCGATTTTGAGCCTGCCGGCAAAATATGGCCGGCGAAGCGTTAAATGCCGTTCGGACCTTGGGCAGCATTGTGGCAAAGCGGCCGGATCGGTCTTTCGACTGTGGCCGGGACTCGGCCTGCCAGCCGCAATATAGGACTACGGACCCCTTGCTCCAAGCGTCGTTCAGCGCGGCACGGCTAAGCCTCCTGACACCATCTGTTGCGCAGATGCAACGTCAAAGTTCAGCCTTATTCGTGCCAGGTAATGACCCAAGTTCAGGTTCGCTTCAGCCGTATTTTGACACGACATTCGGAACCGTTGAGCGCCAGACCCGTTTTTCCCCCCGGCGGGTTGAGGGCGCTTGTGAAAAGCAAGCCTGTGCCTGTGGCTTAAGGAGTAAAGAACAATGCAAGCCAATCTTAAATTTGCGCGACCGCTGGCGGTGGCCTTCGGGCTCTTCGCCCTCGGCGGAACCGCCTATGCTGCTGACGTCATCGCGGAAGAGCCGCCGGCCCCCGCCCCGATCGCCGAACTTCCGGTCGCTTCCTGGGCCGGTCCCTATGCCGGTGTGAGCGTCGGCTACGGCTTCAGCGGTCACGCCGATGCCGAGGATATCGGCACCGACGTCGACACCGATGGTTTTGTCGGCGGCGTCTTCGGCGGCTATCAGTGGCAGCAAGAGAACTTCGTCTACGGTGCTGAAGCCGATATCGGCTATAGCGGCATCGAGGGCGACGATGGCGGCGTCGAGGCCAAGGGCGGCTTCGAAGGCTCGCTGCGCGCCCGCCTCGGCTACGCCGTCACCCCGGAAATCCTGCTCTACGGCACCGCCGGTGGCGCGCTCAAGAACCAGGAGATCGAAGCGGCCGGCGCCAGCGACGAAAACACCATGCTCGGCTGGACGGCCGGCGTCGGTACCGACATCAAGATCACCGACAATGTGTTCGGCCGTGTCGAGTATCGCTACACCGACTTCGGCGACAAGGACTTTGACGGTATCGGCAAGGTCAAGTCGACCGACAACCGCGTGACCTTCGGCGTCGGTATGAAGTTCTAAAATCGTCCAAGCCACGACACGAAAAAGCCGGGCCTCGTGCCCGGCTTTTTTATGCCCCCTTCTCTGGCAGCCGCTCACGCCGGGACGCAGGGTTTCAGCGCCGGAAACTTCTCGTCAAATCGCGCCGCCCAGCGGATCAGCCGATTGCGGCCCTTTTCCCATTTTCCGGCAAAGCGCAGTGAGAGATAGCCAAGGCAGGCGCGCAGCGCCAGCTGGCCGGCGGTGATCTTCTTTGGCAGTTTTGGCGGATTGGCGTTGAGCAGATCGAGCGCGCTGGTGATCTTCGCCCACTGGCGGTCAAGCCACGGCTGATAGACCATATCCTCAGGGCGCGTGCGCCGCTCATAGACCATCGACAGCGCGCAGTCGCAGATGCCGTCGGCCAGTGCCTCAAGCACTTCCGCCTCGAGGCGCTTGTCGGGATTGCGCGGAAACAGCGCGTTCTTCGACATGCGGTTGAGATGCTGGGTAATGGCGCGGCTATCGTGGATCGAGCGGCCGTCGTCGAGCACCAGCACCGGGATCTTGCCGAGTGGATTGGCGTCGATCAGATCAGCCGGTTTGTCTTCGGTTTTTATCGGCACGAGATCGACGGCGATGCCGGCATAAAGCGCGGCCATGCGCACTTTGGAACTATAGGGTGACGTGGACGCGTAGAGCAGTCTGGGCATGATCGGGTTCCTGTTTGCCGAGTACAGAGCATGGACGCGCAAATGACGCTGTAGCACTTTGAATTTGCGTGTGATCCATTTCCGCGACACTGTTGGCCGGACATCCCGGCATGATCAACAGCCCACAGGCGGAAAAACCGGGCGCCACGGCGAACGACCGTCCTCTTCCACGATCCGCAGGCAGATGAGCGGTACAGTTCCAGCCTGAGAGCATCTGAACAGGTCAGACGGGTTCGAAACCGAGCCAACTCGGTCTTGCACCAAGAATTTCTCTCCGGGCACAGAGAAATGCCCTACCGGACTTCGCCGTAAGGCGAAGTCCGGGGAGCTGCGAAAAGTTGTCTTCCCTGGCCTCTGTTGCTGCCCGAGCACTGACCCTGCGAGCGAGGCGCCTATCCGGCACCCGCCCTCAACCGTCTTCAGCACTGTCCTCCGCGAGCGAAGAAACGCGATTACTTCTTGGCCTTCGCGGTCGCGGCCTTCGCCTTTGGCTTGGCCGCAGGCGCTGCTTTCTTCACCGCTACCGAAGACTTCGCTGCAGCCGCTTTCTTTGCCGGCGCAGCCTTCTTTGCGGGTGCAGTCTTGGCAGGCGCAGCTTTCTTCGCTGCGGGCTTGGCCGCGGCCTTTGCAGCCGGCTTCTTGGCCGGCGCTGCTTTTGCCTTGGCGGGCGCAGCCTTGGCCGGTGCTGCCTTCTTCACTGCCGGTTTTGCCGCAGCCTTCGCAGCCGGCTTTTTGGCGGGCGCTGCTTTTGCCTTGGCCGCGGCGGCCTTCGGCTTGGCAGCAGGTGCTGCTTTCTTCACAGCGGCTGCGGCCTTTGCCGCCACTGCCTTTACTGGTGCTTTCTTTGCCGGTGCCTGCTTTGCCGGTGACTTGGATGCCGGCGCTTTGGATGACTGTTTAGCCATATCATGCCCCTTAGTTGTGCCGACGGCCGTTAATGACCCGGCGCGTAATGCATATCTGACTCGCGCTTGTCTAGCCAGCGAAGCATCAGCATGATCTTCGAAGTTTAAGTTTCGGTTACACGCGACACTACGCTCGTGCTGATTTCGCAAAATGCCGGCGCTACTCTTCGAGCTTTGCCGACCGTTTGCGACAGACATTCTGCGCGCATTGCCGGAACCAATCCCACTTCAAGGCGCTGAAGCTTAGCAAGCCTTTTTTGTTCGTTGATCGTCGACCGACACCACCATGACGGCTGCTTCATCGATCTCATCTTCTTGTTCTAGCAGGCGATCTACACAAGCTGCAAAAGCAAAGCGCGGCAATTCCGCTGCCATGATTTGTCCGCGGTTGACAGATTACTCTATTTGGCAGAGTATTCTGAATCATCTGGAAGAGCGCATGTCATTCGCGCAATATCGGGCGGCGCTGTCCCAGATCAGTGAGACTGAACGCCGGACACCACAGCAGGCCCGATAATGGCTGCCGACGAAATCATCCACCAGAGTGTGCGGCTCAGGATCATGGCGGCGCTGAATTCTCTGGAACGGCGCGAAGCGCTGGAATTCACCCGATTGAAGCTCATCGTCAATGCGACCGACGGCAATCTCGGCTCGCATATCGATACGCTTGCCACGGCGGGCTATGTCGATGTCGAAAAGCTGTTTGTCGGACGTCGACCGCAGACGCGGGTCAAGGCGACGTCAGTCGGACGACGCGCCTTTCGCGGTCACGCCGCCTTCCTTCGCGCCATCCTCGATGAGGCGGAGCAGCCCGGCAAACGCGTTCAGCGCAGGACGCGGCAGCGGCCGTTGTAGACCATCCAGCGGTCGAAGCCCGCGACGCAGAATTCGACATTATCGCCGATCGAGGCAAAGCCCTGCCCTTCCTCGATCAGATACCAGATGTTGCGGGCGTGGCCGTCGGACAGGCTGACGGTGGCGCCGCAATAGCGGCGGCCGATCGGCCAGGTTTCGTTGGCTGGCAGATAGCGATGCTGGTGGATGCCCTGGAAATCGACAATCTCGACGTCGGGCAGATTCGGCACGTGGTGCACCTGGTAGGAGAAGCGGCTGGTGATCTTGTTCAGCACCCAGGCGTCACCGCAAACGCCGCTGTCTTCTTCGGTATAGAAGACGGCAAGGTCGGCCGCCTTTGCTGGCTGGATGACAGCGAGGGACGTGCCGAGCGGCGTGCAAAGCGCTATCAGTGCGGCAAGGGCGGATTGTGCGAAGCGAGTCATGGCAGCCTCTTATGGTCGACTGCGCGCACTGTGCGGATTCGCTTGCGCGCGGTCAAGCGGTTGTAGCGACAATGGTTTCCTAGTTCGAAATCGCCTTCAACCAGGACAGGCGCGCGGATAGCTCTGCCGCCCTACGCCGCCAGCCAGTCCAGCGTCCAGTGCGCCGGTTTTTCAATGACGAGCAGATTGTGCAAAGCCGGCAGCAGTGTGCGCAATTCGCCCTCCAGCGTGAACGGCGGGTTGACCACCACCATGCCGCTGCCGTCAAGGCTGGGCTCGGCCGACGGCGGCCTGATCTCGAAGCCGATGTCGAGCAGCTTAGGGACACCTGACTGCGCCAGCGCCTTGCGGAAGGCGGCGACCGCCTTGCGGTCCTTGACCGGGTACCACAACGCATAGACGCCGCCGGGCCAGCGCTTGTGGGCTTTCCGCAGCCCGTCGACGAGGCGGTCGAATTCGCCCTCCTCCTCGAAGGGCGGATCGACCAGCACGAGGCCGCGCTTTTCCTTCGGCGGCAGATGCGCGCCGAGTGCCAGCCAGCCGTCGAGCTCGATCACCCGGGTCTGGAAATCGCCAGCGAATAGCGCCCTCAGCTTCGCGGCGTCCTGGCGATGCAACTCGATCGCCGACAGCCGGTCCTGCTTGCGCATGAGATGACGCGCGATCAGCGGCGAGCCCGGATATTTTTTCACGCCACCTTCAGGATTGAGCGAACGGACGGCTTCCAGATAAGGCGCCAGCAGTGCTGCCGCTGGCGCGTCAAGCGCGGCATCGACCAGTCGGCCGATGCCGCCTTGCCATTCGCCGGTCTTTTGCGCTTCAGTCGACGACAGGTCGTAGCGGCCGATGCCGGCATGGGTGTCGATGACGCGAAACGCCTTGTCCTTCTGCTTCAGATATTCGACGAGCCGGCTCAGCACGACATGCTTGACGACATCGGCGAAGTTTCCGGCGTGATAGGCGTGGCGGTAATTCACGATCTAGTTCGAGCCCCTGCCCCAGCGTGGCGGTGGCGGCTGCGAGTTCGGATTTTGCGGCCGACGGCCGCCGAAACGCAACGCAAACAGCAGCCCGATCAGGCCGGCCGCTATCAGCGAGAAACCGACCGGCCGCGCCCGGCGATCGATCTCGCCGACGCCGGAACGCAGCACGAGGTCCACCGCCCGCATCTCGATGCCTTCGGCGTCGCCCGGGCCGATGGTGAAGAGGTACGGGCCGGGGCTGACCTTCGCGATCAGGCCGGCTTCGTCGCGAAAGATCTTGTCCGGCAGTTGCGGGCTGACCTGGCGCGGATTTTCCGAATGGTTGAATCGCAGCGTCGAGGCGAGCACCGTCCTGCCGCCGGTGGCGGCGGTCAGCGTCAGCACGGTGCGTTGTTGCGAGACGACGATGCGTTCGGTTCTCGCGGTGAGGTCGACCAGCACCCGCACCGGCGCGTCGCGAGCAGCCAGCGGCACCGTCACCGGCATGAACCGGCCCTGTTCGTAAACCCGCCAGGTGCCGATCTCACGGCCGGAGAAATTGGTCATCGCCCAGGGATAGACGACGCCGATGCCGATGCCGGCGAGCAGGATCAGAAGAAACAGAAAGCGCATGCGCTCGACTACCTTGCCTGCTTTTGTTTGACCATGATCTCGTCCGAAAATCGGTTCCCACTTTTGCTTCGCTGACATTCGGTTCGGAATCATGGTCTAGCGCCGCCGTGGCGCGTTCCATCCCGTCCCAAAGCCATGTCGAGGCAGAGATCAAATGCGGTATCGAATTCGGCGGTGCCAAGATAGACAATAGCATCGGACCCAAAGGTGGGAACCGGTTTTGGGAGAATCCGAATGATCTGAGCGCCCGATAAGGACGATCAGCCTTTCCCCTGCTGGAAGCTCGTTTCCAATGCGCGCATTCCAGTCTCGTCGAACAAATGCAGATGTTGCGGCGGGAAAGCCACCGTCACCGTCGGGCCAGCCGTCAGCGCCGCCCTGTCCAGCGTGAAAACGTTGAATGGCAGGCCATGCAGGCCGAGATGCAGGATGATGCCGAAGCCGGTCGGCTCGATCAAGTCGACCGTCGCCCTCAGGCTGCTCTCCGATGCCGGCGACATCTCGACATGCTCCGGCCGGATGCCGAGCGTCACCGCCGCGCCCTCCTCGAGTTGATAGGCTGACGAAAGCCCAATCAGCGTTCCGTCAGGCAATCGTGCGCCGGCCGTGCCTGCGCCGACCTCATAGCGCGCCGACAGAAAATTCATCGCCGGCGATCCGATGAAGCCGGCGACGAACAGGTTGGCAGGGCGGTCGTAAAGCTCCAGCGGACTACCGACCTGCTGCACCACGCCCTCATGCATGGCGACGATCCGGTCGGCCAGTGTCATCGCCTCGATCTGGTCGTGGGTGACATAAATCGAGGTCGCGCCGAGATCGCGGTGCAGCTTCTTGATCTCTGCCCGCATCTGCTCACGCAAGCGCGCATCGAGATTGGACAGCGGCTCGTCGAACAGGAATGCCTTGGGCTGTCGCACGATCGCGCGGCCCATCGCCACGCGCTGACGCTGACCGCCCGACAGTGCCTTCGGCCGCCGCGCAAGCAGCGGCTGCAACTCAAGCTTCCTTGCTGCATTGCTGACGGCGGCCGTGATCTTCTCGCGGGCAGCCTTCCGGATGCGCAGGCCGTAGCTCATGTTCTCGGCGACATTCATGTGCGGATAGAGCGCGTAGGACTGGAACACCATGGCGATGTCGCGGTCCTTGGGCGCCCGCTCATTGACGCGCATGCCGTCGATCCGGATCTCACCTTCGGTCACCTCCTCGAGCCCGGCGATCATGCGGAGCAGCGTGCTCTTGCCGCAGCCCGACGGCCCCACCAGCACCACGAACTCGCCGTTCTCTATCGACAGGTCGACGCCATGCAGCACGGAGACGACGCCGAAATTCTTGCGGACGTTGCGGATGTCGATCGATGCCATGGAACCTCACTCAGCCCTTGACCGCGCCGGCCGTCAGGCCCTGGACCAGATAGCGCTGGATGAACAGGAAGAAGAGGCAGGCCGGGATCAGCGCCAGCACGCCGGCCGCCATCATCTGCCCGAAATCGACCGAAAACTTCGACACGAAGGTGAGCAGACCGACCGGAAACGTGGCGGCGCTGTTGCCCGAAATCAGCATCAGCGCGAACAGCAGTTCGCTCCATGCGGCGGTGAATACAAAACCCAGCGTCGCCGCAATGCCGGGCAGCGTCAGCGGCAGGACGATCTGGCGAAACGCCATGAACTGCGTGGCGCCATCGATCTTGGCCGCCTCCTCCAACTCCTTGGGAATGCCGTCGAAAAACGACTGCATCAGGAACGTCGCGAAGGGGATGTTGAAGGCGGTGTAGACGACCACCAGCCCGGTCAGGCTGTTGGTCAGCCCGAGCGGCGAGAGCATCTTGAAGATCGGCGCGACCAGCATCACCAATGGAAACATCTGGGTGAGCAGCATCAGCGCGACCAGCCAGTATTTGCCGCGGAAGGTGAAGCGCGACAGCGCATAGCCGGAGAGAGACGCAAGCAGCGTCACGATCACGGCCGTCGCGCCGGCAACGATCATGCTGTTCCTGAAGAAGACCGGGAATGCGCTGTGGGCCAGCACGAAGCGAAAATGTTCAAAGCTCATCCGCGACGGCCACATGCGGACGCCCTCGGAATAGAGCAGGTCGTTCGGCGTGACCGATACTTTCAACAGCCAGAACAGCGGGAACAGTGCAAAGAGGACGTAGCAAAGGATCGCCAGGCGGTGCAGCGCGGTGCCGAAGATCGAATAGCTGTTCATCTGGTCATCCCGATCAGGCCCGATCCATCAGGACTTGCCGCAGCATGACGATTAGCATCGAATAGGCGAGCAACAGGACGAGCAGAACCAGCGCAATGGCCGAGGCATAGCCAAAATCCAGGGCCCTGAAGGCCTGCGTGAAGATGTAGCTCGCGACGATCTGCGTGCGGTCGGCTGGCCCGCCGCTGGTCATGACGATGATCAGGTCGGCGAAGTTCGAGATCCAGACGGTGCGCAACAGCACGGTGATCGCAATGGTCGGCGCAAGGAACGGCAACGTGATCGACGTGAACCGCCTGAATGCCCCGGCGCCGTCGATCGCCGCCGCCTCGTAGAGGTCGCGCGGGATGGCCTGGAGCGCGGCCAGAAGCGTGATGGCGAAGAAGGGAATGCCCCACCAGACGTTGGCGATGATCGGTCCCCACATGGCAAGCTGCGGATTGGAAAGGATGTTGGCCGGCTCATTCATGAGGCCGAGCGCATAAAGCCAATGCGGCAGCGGTCCGATGACGGGGTTGAACAGCCACGCCCAGTTGAGCCCGGTGAGGAAAGTCGGCACCGCCCAGGGCAGGAACACCAGCGCCTGCGCTATGGCGCGGCCGGCGAACGGCCGGTCGAGCAACAGCGCCAGGATCAAGCCGAACACGAATTGCAGCAAGACGGACGCGCCGGTCCACCACAGCGTGTTGCGCAGCGCCCGATAGAAATTGTCGTCGTCATAAAGGGTGCGAAAATGATCAAGCCCGACATACCCGCCGGAGAAGGGATTGAGCAAGTGCACGTCGCGGAAGGCGTAGGACAGGCCTAACACCAGCGGCGCCAGCATGATGGTGACGATCAGAATCAACGCCGGGGCGGTGTAAAGATATGGCTCGGCGTGGCGCGTGATCCGGTCGACCAGCGACCGGTGGCGCGATTCCGGGAACCCGGCGGTGGCGTCAAAAACCATCAGCTAACGCTTTCGCTCCAATTGGCCATCCGCCCAATCGACCATCCTTCCAACCGACCTTGGACGAGAGCCATCGGAGCCACCCGCGATGGGCGGCTCCGATGCCTGGCGTCCGCCGTTATTTCTTGGCCAGGTATTTTTGCTGCGCCTTGGTCAGATAGTCGGCCCACTGGTTGGCCATTTCCTCTGGCGTGATATCGCCAAGCAGTGCCTGTTGACTGGTCTTGATGACCATCGAGTCCTTGAAGAAGGCGAACTCCTCGAGATAGGTCGGCATAACCGTTGGCACCGCATCCTTGTCCTCGAGTTCAGTGAACCAGCCCTTGAACTGCTCGCTTGCGTAGAAGGGATCCTTTTCGGCCGACTTGTGGACCGGCAGTGCTCCGGTGCGTTTGTTCCATTCGACATTGCCCTCGGGCCCTTCGAGCGTTTCGATCAGCTTCCAGGAGAGGTCCTTGTTCTGGCTGGCCGCCATCATCGACCAACCGGCATAGCCGATGGTCGGGAACGTCTTGCCGCTCGGCCCCTTCGGCATGGTCGTGACGCCGTAGTCTTCCGGCTTCATCCGCTCGGCTATCGCGATCAGCGCGTCTGGATCCTGATCAAGCATTGCGCAGGTGCCGGTGTAGAATCCCGCGACGATTTCGTTAAAACCCCAGTTGACGCTGTCCTTCGGCGCCAATCCCTTCTTGTACAGATCGACGACCCAGGTCAGTCCCTTGACCCAGCCCTCGCTGTTCATGGTCGAGGTGCCGTCCTCATTGAAGAACTTGTTGGAGCCGGCCATGGTTGCGCCGAACATGATCCAGCCGTTGAGGCCACCCGGCCCGCCGCGCAGGCAGTAGCCATATTTGCCCGGGAGCTTGGAAACTTTTTCCGACGCCGCCACGAACTCGTCCATCGTCTTGGGCGGCTCGGTGACACCAGCCTCCTTGAACAGCTTCTTGTTGTAGAACATCGCCCGCAGATAGAAGCCGTAGGGCAGCATGTAGGCGGTGTTGTTCACGTCGCGGCCGAGTTCGAGCGCGCGGTCGGTGAGGCCCGAGGTGTGCTCCCATTTGGCAAGATAGGGTTCGAGGCTTTCGAGAAGGCCGTTGTTGGCATAGAGCGACAGCCAGGTGTCCGGCATCTCCATGACGTCGGGGATTTCGCCGGCAGACACCATGGTCGCGAATTTCTGGAACGCCTCGCCCCAAGGCAGCGAGATCACCTCGACCTTGGTGCCCGGGTTGGCCGCCTCGAACTTGGCGACGATCGACTTCAGGGTTTCGGTACGCTCGGGGCTGGTGATCACCTCCACGAGCTTCAGCGTCGTGTCGGCGAGTGCAGCACCCGACATCAGTACGGTGGCGAATGCGGCGATAAGAAGCTTCTTCATTTTCCGTTCCCTTCTTGTCTGGTTGCTTCAGGTCTTTTCTTCGGAAGCGGCGTCGATCGCCGTTTCCAGGTCACTCCACAGCGCCTCGGTTCCCTCGAGGCCGACATGGAGACGCACGGACCGCGGATGGACGCCGAACGCCATCGCGGAATTGGGTTGGGCCTTCTGCTGCAGCACGACCTCGCCGGGCACAATGAGGCTTTCGTGGCCGCCCCACGACACGCCCAGCTTGAACAGCTTGAGGCGGTCGGCAAAGGTGCGGATGTCGATGCCGTCGCGGAAGACAAATGAGAACAGGCCCGACGTGCCGGTGAGCCCCGCGGGAAGCAGGTTGGCCAACCCTGGATGGCAGACCCTCTCAACGATTGGATGATCCCGCAGGCGCCGTGCGATTTCGAGGCCGGAGGCCTGATGAGCGCGCATCCGGATCGGCAGTGTGCGCAAGCCGCGAATCAAGAGCCAGGCATCGAATGGCGACAGCTTGCCGCCGAGATATGGATAGGCTTCGCCGCGGATGCGGCCGATCAATTCCTTCGAGCCCGCGACCACGCCGGCCACCACGTCGCTGTGGCCGCCCAGGTACTTGGATGCGGAGTGGACCACAACGTCGACGCCGAGCGACAGCGGCCGCTGAAAGACCGGGCTGGCCCAGCTGTTATCGATGATGGTCGGGATGCCGCGGGACTTTGCCAGCGCAGCGAGCGCGCCGATGTCATGCGTTTCCATGACCCAGCTGGTGGGGCTTTCCATATAGAACAGCCTGGCGCCAGGCAGGGCGTTCGCGACAGCCGCCTCGTCGCGCCCGTCAACATAGGTCACCTCGATGCGCATGCGCGCGAGCAACGTCCCGAACAGCCGGAACGCGTCCGGGTAGATATGCCTGACCGCGACAATGCGGTCGCCCGGTTCGACGAAACTCAGTACGGCTGATGAGATGGCGGACATGCCGCTTGCAAAACCGATCGCGTCCTCGGCGCCCTCCAGCTTTGCCAGCATTTCCTCGAACATGCGCACCGTCGGGTTCAGCCCGCGCGTGTAGGTCGGCCGCACTTTTTCGCCGCGGTATGTTTCGAGCATCTCGTCATAATTCGAGAAGGTGAAGAGCGAGGTCTGCACGATCGGCGGGACGACGGCATCGAAGGCGTTGCCCTCGTCATGGGCGGCGATCAGCGAGGCCTGGTCGAAAAAATCCGGGCCATTCATTTCGACATTTCCTCGATATCCTCTTCCACGATCTCGAGGATCTTCAACGTTTTTCCGCGCGCCAGCTCCGCGTCCCCGGCGACGATGGCATCGAACAGCTCACGGTGATACGGGAATGATCGCCGCGCGAAATCCTGCCGGTCGAAAGGATGGTCCCAGAAGCGCTCGAACGCTTCGCGCATCTGCCCCAGGAGCTGCCGGAAAAGCGGGTTGTGCGTGGCATCGTAGACCGCCAGGTGAAAGGCCAGGTCTTCCGGCCCCGACGTGCCGGTGGCGAGATGGACGCGCTCCATCTCGATGAGTTTCTCCTCGATCGTCCGCAGATCGTCGACTGTCCGCCGCCGCGCCGCAACCATGCTTGCCTCGGCCTCGATGCCGCGGCGCACCTCGAGGGTATGCAAGAGACCGTCGCGCAGCTCAGCCGTATTGAGCGATAGCGGCAGATGGATCGTGCCGGCGGATATCGGCTTGAGCAGATAGGTGCCGCTGCCTTTGCGGGTTTCGGTGACGCCGAGCGCTTCGAAACGCCCCATCGCCTCGCGAATCGTCGAACGCCCCACGGAAAGCGCGGCCATCAATTCGCGTTCGGTCGGAAGCCGGTCACCGCTCTTCAGCGCAGCGCGCTCGACATAGTCTGCCAGCGCTTCCATGACTTGTTTGCCGCGGTCCAATGGCGGGAGCGTGGCGATTGCCACACGCGTGGCAGGTGCCCCGGGCAGTTCGCCGCGCATACGCATGGGTACCTACGCCCAAAATTGGTCTGACATCTTAGCAGTTTTGCGCGCCACCGGCCTTTCGTCAAGTGGCTTCGGCAGTGCAGAGGTTGCATTTCGGCTCACACCCATTGCGGAACCCTGGACGTTGCCGCGTATTCTGCGACCTTGCGAAAATCAGCTGCAAAACTGTGATTTTAATCAGCGATTTTGCGACAGTCGCTTTCAGCCAAAGCTACCGTTCAGCCTCATTTTGGAGAGAGGCCATCGAGCAGGAAGCCGAGGCCATTCCTGAAAGCGCCGTCCCAATCATTGTCCAACAGCAGACGAGAGCGTTCGATTGTCGGATAACGTTCGCTGAGACGCGTAAGGCGCTGCTGCGCAGCGGTCCTGTCGTCGTCCGAGAGGTCGAAGCTCGCCCGGGTGATGGTGGCGCCCATCACATAGTTCCAGAGCGACCATATCGCAACGTTCACATCTGCGTCCGCAACACCGGCCCTGGACAAGGTCTTGCTCAGCAGTTCCAAGCGACCGAGGATGTTCGGGCCGAGCGCTCGGCGCGGCAACAGCGATGCCGACCAAGGGTGGCGCAGCATGCTGGCGCGCCAGTCTTCGAGCACATGAACGACTTCTCCGCGCCAGTCTTGAGCTATTTGCGGCGGTCCGCGATATTCAAGCACCGAGTCGAGCGCCAGATCAAAGACATCCTCTTTGTTGTCGACGTGCCAATATAGGCTCATCACGCCCGAGCCGAGGCGATCGGCCAGCCGACGCATCGTCAATCCGTCGACTCCTTGAGCGTCAAGCAGTTCCACCGCGGTCGCCACGATACGTTCCCGAGAGAGCGGCGGTTCACTGCGCGGCTCCTGCAAGGGCTGGAGCCGCTCATTTATCCCTCGTTTGCTCCGGCCGCTGCGTTTGGCAGCCATCCGTCTTCCTCGCTGTTCAGAACGTCGATTTTGACCGGCAAACGCGAACGAATGTCGCTCTGAACGATTGACTCGTACGGCGTACCATACGATGACTCGTACGTCGCACGAGTCATCGTATGGGCGATACGGTTAAAGTTCAATAGTGCCGGCCGCGAGGGTACGTTGCTCGCATAGCCAAGAGAAAATCATGTCACGCGCAATCAAGCATCTGCTTATCGAAGGGCTAATCATCATGACCATGGGAGTTCCCACTGCCACGACAGCCAATGAGAAGGATCTCAAGCTGACCATAGTCAATCCACAAAACCTCTACGACCCGTCGCCAAATGGCTACAGCACGGCGGTGATCACGCCGCGCGGAGCCCGGGTGGCCTACATCTCCGGACAGGGCGGGCAAGACGGCACGGGAGCCTTGTCGCCCGACTTCGCTGTCCAGGTTGAGCAGGCCTACACAAATTTGCGCACCGCCCTCGATGCGCTCGGTGCGAGGCCGGATCAGGTCGCCAAGCTCACCGTCTTCGTGGTCGATCACGATATGTCCAAGCTCGAGGTGTTGACCAGGAACGTCAAAAAAATGTTCGGTGAAGCGCTGCCGGCGCAGACCCTAATTCCCGTTCCCAAGCTTGCAATTGACCCCATGCTCTTCGAGGTGGAGGCCGTCGTCATTCTGGAATAGTGGTGCCGCTCGCCTTTCGCAATTGTCATGAGCTTCGCGGAGTTACGAATTAAGGATCGCGGTAGGGACGCTCAGCAATGGGCGTGCCTACCGCGATCAGTAATTAGACGCCATCAACAGCAAAACCGGACAACCGGAATTTCCGAGATCATGCCATAACCGGACATTTTGCTGATTTGCCTCCCTGACCGCGCTACAACAAGGCACAGATGGTGCTTAACGGGGTCTGCATGATGCGGGCAATCCGATCCACCTTGGCAATCGTCCTACTCTCCGTTTCCGCTTTCGGAGCCGATAATTCTCCTGGAGGGGATGCGATCAGGAGCCTCCTTATCAGACCGAAGACCTGGACGATGTACTTGGAGTTCACGGACGCGGCGATGCCCAGCGACCGAGCCCAGAAGATGATCTGGGAGTACTTTCAGCGTGATCAAAAGGTAATGGGACGCCGGGTCGGCCTCGCATTTGGAGGCTGCGATCTTGAACTCTCGTTGAGAAACGACGGGTTCAGCTTTCGTTGGTGCCCGCCCCTCGACGCCAGCGGGCCATCACTCGTTTACGATCCGAGTGATCCACAATACCCCTTCAAGGGTCACGGTCCGCAAAAGATCTGGCTCAAGGCAAACGAATGAAGGAGGGTGGGCGCGATGGTGGCGCCCGCCACCCTTCCGCTCATGCCGGTACCGGGTTGTTGCCGGCGCCCAGGCCACTGGAATATCGGTGACAGTGCCCTTTGTCTATTTTGCAATCTAATTTGCACAGCCGTCATCGCGCGTAAGCCCGACCGCATCGCCGAGCAAATTGGCAAGGCCGAGAAAGGGGAAACGAGGCAGGCGACGAAGGAAAAATAGTGGGGATCGAGGAGCCGAATGTGATGGCATTGGATGGCGTATGTGCGTTGGTGTTCGACGTGTTCGGCACTGTCGTCGATTGGCGCAGCGGCGTGGCGCGCGATGCTGAGCCGTTCCTGAAGCGGCATGGAGCAGGATTCGCTATCCCTACCGCTTTCGCGGATGCGTGGCGTCGCCGTTACTCCCCAGCAATGGAGGAGGTGCGCAGCGGCCGGCGGCCCTTTATACGGCTCGACGTGCTGCATCGGGAGAATCTGGAAGCCATTTTGCCAGAATTCGGGATCGACCCGGCTTCGGTGCCGGCGCCCGAGCTGGACGAGCTGAACCTGGCATGGCACCGATTGGAGCCATGGCCTGACGCGGTGGCCGGCCTTACACGGCTCAAGGCCCGCTATATCATCGCGCCGCTCTCGAACGGCAACATCGTCCTCATGCTCAACATGGCGAAGCGTAGTCGCATCCCCTGGGATGCGATCCTCGGCGCCGAAGTCGTGCAAGCGTACAAGCCTACGCCGGAAGCCTATCTTCGCACCGCTGACGTGCTGGCAATGAAGCCGGATGAGATCTGTCTTGTCGCCGCCCACAATGGCGACCTTGCAGCGGCTCGGGCATGCGGATTGCGAACAGCCTTTGTCCCGCGTCCGACCGAGCACGGGGTAGCGCAGACCACGGATATGCACCCTGATCAAGCCTGGGACCTGGTGGCCAGCGACTTCATTGACTTGGCTGAACGACTTCAGTTGTAGCAACCCCAGGTCGCGGATCACCCAGGCGGCAGGCTTTACTACGCCTTGCGTTCCCAGCGCCGGTCTGAGGTCTGCTGCCAGTAGGTGACTGCGTGGCCGGCTTCCTTCATCGTCTTCCAGTGCGTGCGCGCCGCCTCGAGCTGGGCCGCATCGTGGCCGTCGAACAGGAACACGGCGCGCTCATAACCGGCAAGCTTCGGCGGCACCGCGCCGTCAACCAGGAAGCGTATCTGGGCCTCGTTCGGATTGTCATGGCTGGTTGTCAAAAGGATCGGCTGCTCGGCCAGATAGGATTCGCGGTCCGTCGCATGCGCCAGGAAGGAATCGTCCCTGAAGGTCCAAAGATGCTGGTCCAGCGCGTCGCGCCGTTCTTCGGAGCCGGTCTGTACCACGGCGCGCCAACCGCGATCGACACTGCGCTCAAGCAGGCCGGGCAACGCATCCTCCAGAGTCGATTCGGTCAGGTGGTAGAACAGGACGTCGGCCATGATCGCGCCTTGAAGGGCCTCACTCCTCGTAGTTGTCGCGAACCAGCCGGTCGAGCAGCCTGACGCCGAAGCCGGAGGCCCATGACTGGTTGATCTCGCTGGACGGCGCGCCCATCGCGGTGCCGGCGATGTCGAGATGCGCCCAGGGTGTATCCCTGACGAATCGCTGCAGGAACTGCGCCGCGATGATGGCACCGCCATAGCGGCCGCCGATGTTCTTCATGTCGGCATTTTTCGAATCGATCAGCTTGTCGTATTCGGTGCCGAGCGGCATCCGCCACACTCGTTCGTGCGTCGCCTGCCCGGCGCTCGTCAGCCTGTTCGCCAATTCGTCATTGTTGGAGAACAGCCCGGCATAGTGCTGGCCGAGCGCGACCATGGTGGCGCCGGTCAGCGTCGCCAGATTGACCATGAATTTCGGCTGGAAGCGATCGCTGCAGTACCACAGCGCATCGGCCAGAACGAGGCGGCCTTCGGCGTCGGTGTTGAGCACCTCGATGGTCTGGCCCGACATCGAAGTGACGATGTCACCGGGGCGCTGCGCATGGCCGTCGACGGCATTTTCCACCAGCCCGATGACACCGACGACATTGGCCTTGGCCTTGCGCGCGGCCAGCGCGTGCATCAGCCCGGTCACCGCGGCCGCGCCGCCCATGTCGCCCTTCATGTCCTCCATGCCGGAGGCCGTCTTTATCGAATTGCCGCCGGTGTCGAAAGTGACGCCTTTGCCGATGAAAGCAATCGGGCTGTCCTTGGCCTTGCCGCCGTTCCATCGCATGACAGCCAGGCGCGCGCCACGCGGCGAACCTTGGGCGACGCCGAGCAGCGCGCCCATGCCGAGCTTCTTCATGTCCTTCTCGACCAGGATCTCGACCGCGACGCCGAGCGCCTCCAGTTCGTTGACGCGGGCGGCGAATTCCACCGGCCCCAGTATATTGGCCGGTTCGTTGACCAGATCGCGCGCCAGGAGCACCCCGTCGATCACCGCCACCTCGTCGGCGAAGGCCTTTTTCGCCGCCGCCGGATCGGCGGTATGGATGGTCACCTTAACCGGCTTTTTGGGCTCGGCCTTGTTGCCGTCGCGCTGGCCGTCGCCATTGTCCTTTTTCGTCTTGTACTTGTCGAAAGCATAGCTGCGCAGAAGAATGCCCGCGGCAAGCTGTGCCGCTTGCCTGCCGCCGACGTCAGCACCCTGCAGATCGAGCATGACCGCCACCTCCGTCGCCTTGCGCAAGGATGCAGCGATCGTGCCGCCAAGCTTGAGCCAGGCATAGTCGTCGAGCCCCGAGACCTTGCCGGCGCCGACCGCAACCAGCCGGTCGAGCGATGTGCCCTCCGGCGCCAGCACTTCGACCAGGCCGGCGAACTTGCCGGAAAAGTCGGCCACCGGAAACGCCCGCTCCAGGGTCTTTGCCGGATCGCAAGCCTTTGCCGCGTCGCCAAGACCGCCATCGTTGGCCGCCAGCACGAAGACGCTGCCTTTTTTGGGCACTGCGAACCTGGCAAAGGCTATCGAAGGTCTCGAAGTCATCATGTCCTGCTTTCGGGAAGGGCGTTGGGGTTTTTTTCGGGGGAGTGCCTTGACGAAACTAGATATTTGGCTGTTTCCGACCGGAAGCACCACCCCCATTTTCAATCATCGCCCCTGCCTGGCGATCTGCTGCGTGATTGTGTTGGCGCCGATCACGATCGCACCGTGAAAAATCGCTTCCTGGCCGGTTTGGCTGCGCAATTCTGTTACTTCTGCTTTCATGCCTGTACCTGTCGCAGCCGCAGCGGCCATGTCAGTGACCGGCGCGACATTTGGTCGTTTTCCGGCATTTGGCAAGACTTTGCCGGAATCCGATCCCATATGGCAGATGGAATCGATGGCGATTCGTCGCGGCACGGCCCCGCTTTACTGCCGCAACGTGTTGTTAACCATTGATGTTCGCCCTTTCTTATCCAATGCCGCCGACACTCCGGCCACCGGAAACAACGATGTGGGACGGGAACCAGATCGAACCGCCAACGGACCGGTTGTGCAGGCGTCGCCGGGCGACTACCTTGTCTGGAGGCATGATGCCGTTCGGCAAAATCGAGAAAAGCCTTCATGAAGGTCGTTGAACGCTACATCATGCGTCGTGCGTTGGCGGTCTTCCTCGCAGCGCTCATCTGGACGCTGGCGATCGTGTGGACGACGCAGGTGCTCGCCCGCATCGATCTCGTGACCGACAGTGGGCAGTCGGCGCTGACCTTCTTCGAGGTCGCTGCGCTGATCATTCCGTCGATCGTCCCGATCGTCGTGCCCTTCGCCGTGGTGGTCGCGGTCGCGCAGACACTGAGCTCGATGAATTCCGATTCTGAGCTTGCCGTCTTGAACGCCGCAGGCGCTTCGCGCTGGACCATCGTCAGGCCGATCATGCTCCTGGCACTGGCGGCCAGTGTTTTTTCGTTCGCCGTCGACAACGGCGTCGACCCCTATGCACGACAGAAAAACCGCGAGCTGGTGGCGTCGTCGCGCGCCGATCTTCTGTCGCTCATCATCCAGGAGGGCACCTTCCGCAAGATCGACGACGGCCTGTTCCTGCAGATCGGCGAGCGGCTTCCGGACAACCGCCTTGGCGGCATTTTTGTCGCCGATTCACGCGAAGAAGGCGTCAACCTCATCTACTACGCCAAGAGCGGCGCCATCATCGAAAGCGGCGACGAGCGGGTGCTGATGATGAACGACGGCGTCATCCATCGCAAAACGCTGGCCGGCGATCTTTCGGTCATCCGGTTCACCTCCTATGCCTTCGACCTGTCGGCCTTCATGTCGGCCTCATCGGAGGTATTGCTCTTGCCGAAGGACCGGACGACACAGTACCTGCTCAATCCCAGTCCGAACGACAAGATGTTCCAGAAAAGGCCGAACAAGTACCTGGCCGAGGTCCACCAGCGTTTCTCCGAATGGTCCTATTCACTCGTTTTCGCGCTGATCGCGCTTGCGGTCGCGGGAGACGCGCGCTCCCATCGCGAGGCGCGCATTCATCCGCTGATCACGTCTATCGCGATTGCTCTTTTCGTGCGCTGGCTCGGTTTCTTTGCCGCTGGGAAGGCCGACAACATTCCGCAATACGCCTATATGGTCTACGGCGTTCCTATTGTGGCGTCCGCAGTCGCGACATGGTTCATCGTCTCCAACCGGACCATGGAGCTGCCGGTCGCCTGGGCCGACTGGATGACGAATTTCGCCGGCCGCTTCGGTGACGGCTGGAGCGCCCTGAAGCTCCGCTTCGCCAGGCGCGGCGCTTCTGGCCAAGAGGCCGGCTGATGGGCTGGACACGCTAATGGGCTGGACTCTGGGCAGATACTTCTTCTTCCGCTACGTGACGATCACCATCTGGTTCTTCATCGGCCTCCTGGCGCTTGTGTTCCTGATCGACTTCACCGAGCTTTCCGGCCGCACGACCGGCTTGCCGGGTTTTACCTACGGCACGGCGTTTGCCATCTCAGGGTTGCGAATGCCGATGATCATGCTGCAGACGGTGCCGTTCGTCGGCCTGTTCTCGGCGATGGCGACGCTGGTCTCGCTTAATCGCAGGTATGAACTGGTCATCGCGCGTTCCGCCGGCGTATCCGCATGGCAATTCCTGCTGCCGTGCTGCATCGGGGCGCTGCTGTTCGGGGTGTTGTCGGTCGGCGTCATCAATCCGATCGCCGCGTATGCGTTTTCCTGGTCCGAAAAAATCGAAACCCAGCTCCGCTCCGGCAAGTCGAACACCGTGTCAGCTGACGCCGAGCCCTGGATCCGGCAGAAAACCAGTTCCGGCGATACCATCATCGGCGCGCGCGCCATCCTCAATCAGGGCCTGGAGATGGCCGACGCCGCCTTCTTCGTCCTCAACCCGCAAGGCGACATCGTCGAACGCAAGGACGCAGCGCACGCCTATTTGCGGGATGGCTACTGGGAACTGCAGGACGTCAAGGTCTTCCGGGACGGCAACATCCAATCGGTGGCAACCGACCGAATACCGACCGATCTCAAGCCCGAGTTCGTGCAAGAGCGGCTGGCGCGCCCGGAAACCATCCCTTTCTACGATCTGCCCGGCAAGATCGAGGTTGCCCGCTCCTTCGGCCTCAAAGCAAATGCCTTTGCCATGCAGTTTGATTCATTGGTAGCGTTGCCGTTCCTTCTCGTCGCCATGACTTTGATCGCCGCAACGGTGTCGATGCGATTTGCGAGGATGGGACAATCCGCGACGATGATTCTGGGTGGCATCCTGGCCGGGTTTCTGCTTTATGTCGTGACAGTGCTGGTCAAGGCATTCGGCGTGGCGGGATTCGTGCCCACAGTCGTCGCTGCATGGGTTCCGGTTGTCGTGGCTATGTTCTTCGGGGTGACTTTCTTGCTGTACAAGGAAGACGGCTAGTGAGGGGGGCGGTTTTGCGCATCCATAGGCAGGCCGATTCGGCGCGCCTCTATGGGGCGAGCGCCTTGGCGTGCCTGCTCGCTTGCGTCGTTCCGAGTATCCCGGCTTTTGCCCAGGATATCAGCGGCATGGCAGCCGACGTTCCCACCGGTTCGCAAATGCTGCTGGCGGCAGATACGCTGGTCTATGACAATGACAACCAGACCGTAACGGCCGTCGGCGGCGTGCAGATCGATTATGGCGGCAACCGCCTCGTCGCCCAGCGGGTGGAATACAATCGCAACACCAAGCGGCTCGTCGCCAGCGGCAATGTCGAGGTCATCAACAGCGACGGCACCAAGATCTATTCGCAGCATGTCGACATCACCGACGATTTCGCCGACGGCTTCGTCAACGCGCTGCGTGTCGAAACCGTCGACAAGACCTATTTCGCCGCCGAAAGCGCGGAACGCATGGGCGGTGTGCTGACGACGTTCCACAACGGCGTCTACACGGCCTGCGAGCCGTGCGAGGACAAGCCGGACAAAGCGCCGACTTGGCGCATCAAGGCCAGAAAGATCATCTGGAACGGGGAAAAGAAGACGGTTCGCTTCGAGAATTCGAATTTCGAGTTCTTCGGCTTTCCGCTCGCCTATCTGCCGGCCTTCGAGATTGCCGACCCGACCGTCAAGCGCAAGAGCGGCTTCCTGATCCCCAGCATCGCTTACAAGAGCGACCTCGGCCTCGGCGTCAAAGTCCCCTATTATTTCGCGCTCTCACCAACCTACGACCTCACCGTCACCGGCAGCGGCTATACCAAGCAGGGCTTTCTCGGCGAAGCCGAGTGGCGCCAGCGCTTCAACAACGGCCAGTACAGTCTGAAGATCGCCGGCATCCGGCAAGAGGATCCCGACGAGTTCATCGACGACGATGGGCACAATGTCGATTCGGGTGCGGCCGGCGACCCGAACGAGTTCCGCGGCATGATGGGCACCAAGGGCCAGTTCGCTATCAATCCGCGCTGGGACTTCGGCTGGGATGTCCTGCTGCAGACCGACAAGAACTTCTCGCGCACCTACGCCATCGAAGACTTCGGCGACAGCGTGCATCGCTCCTCGATCTACCTGACCGGCCTCAACGGCCGCAACTATTTCGACGTGCGCGCCATGCGCTTTGTGGTCCAGGAAGAGGCACTCCCTGACGATCCGACCGCGCGCGCCGGCAAACAGCCCTGGGTGCTGCCCTCGCTCGACTACGCCTACATCCCCGACATGGCGGTGGGTGGCGGGCAGCTGTCGCTCAATGTCAACGCGCAGGCTATCAGCCGCGACAGGCTGGATAGGGCCCTTGCCGATCCGAACAACGCTGCGTCCGTCACCAGTGTACGCGGCATCGAGGGCCAGTCGGGCCGTCTCACTGCCGAAGCGGAATGGAAGCGCACCTTCACCACCGATGGCGGGCTGCTGCTGACGCCACTGCTGGCGCTGCGCGGCGACGCCGGCTATGTCAACGCCTCTTCGGGATCGCTCAATGCCATCAATCAGATGGCGTCCAACCTCGGCGTCGACGACGATACGCGATCGTCGCTCGCCCGCTTCATGGCAACCGCCGGACTGGAAATGCGCTGGCCGGTGCTGTTCTCGTCGACCAGTTCCAGTCACATCTTCGAGCCGATGGCGCAGGTGTTCGTGCGTCCGAACGAGCAATATGTCGGCGGCCTCGCTGTTCCCAACGAGGACGCGCAGAGCTTCGTCTTTGATGCCACGACATTGTTCGAGCGCGACAAGTTCTCCGGCTACGACCGCTTGGAAGGCGGCACGCGCGCCAATGTCGGGCTGCGCTACTCCGGCGCCTATGACAATGGCTGGAGCACCAACGCGCTATTCGGCCAATCCTACCAGCTTGACGGCCAGAACTCCTTCGACGCGCCGGACCTGGTCAACGTCGGCGAGGATTCGGGCCTGGAGACCGCGAGCTCCGATTATGTCGGCCTTGTCGGCTTCAACAGCCCCAGCGGGCTTTCCGGCTCGGTCAGCGGCCGCTTCGACGAGCAGAGCTTCGAGATTCGCCGCGCCGAGGTGAAGGCAGCCTATTCCGGCCTGCCGATTTCGTTCAGCGCCAAATACGCCTTCATACAGGCTCAGCCGCTCTATGGTTTTACGACCGATCGTCACGAGGTCACGCTCGGCGCCTCGGCGCAACTTGCCGAGAACTGGCGTGTCTTCGGTACCGGCACCTACGATCTCGAGCAAAGCGTCCTCGTCAAGGACGGGGTCGGCTTTGCCTATAGTGATGATTGCTTCACCTACTTGATGACGTTCTCGGAATCCCGCGACCTGAGCACCAAGGAAGTGTCGCAGAATATCGGTTTCAACCTGTCGTTTCGCACGCTCGGCGATTTCGGCTCGACGCAAAGCTCCTTCAACACTGTCCAGTAGCAGACCACTGGCCAATAACGGACGGGCGGAACGGGCGGCCGGCCAACGCATAGGCCGAAAAATCCAAAGTGTTTGAGCGTACTTCGTGCGTCAAAGTGGACGCACATCGCAGCTAACGACATCGTTTCGCCGCATAGGGCAGGCACGGGTTCCAGTTCCCTCAAAATGCGATAAAATTGGGCCGCAACCGAGATAGGATTGGGATGCTTTCGATGAGGAAATACCTCTTTTCGGCAGGGTTCGCGCTGCTGGTGGCGGCGACCTCAGCCTCGATCACCATGATGACGCCGCCGGCTTTCGCCAGCCAGATCAAATACGTCGTCAACAACGTACCGATCACCACTGGCGACATCCAGCATCGGGCTGCCTTCCTGCGCCTGCAGCGCAAGAAGGGCAATGCCGCCGAGGAAATGATCGAGCAGACGCTGCGCGTCGCCGAAGCCAAGCGTCTCGGCATCCGCATCAGCGACGCCCAGGTCGAGGCCGCCTATCAGCGCTTTGCCACGACCAACAAGATGCAGCTCAAGCAACTCGATGGCGTCATGGCGCAGTCCGGCGTCGGCAAGGAGCATTTCAAGGAGTTCATCCGCTCCCAGATGGCCTGGAACCAGGCGCTGACCGCGCGCCATCGCTCAGAGAGCGGCGGCTCCCTGAGTGAGCAGGACGCAGTCAGGCGCATGCTCGACAAGGGCGGCAACAAGCCGACCGCCATGGAGTACATGCTGCAGCAGGTCATTTTCGTCGTGCCGGCGGCCGAGCGCAGCGCGACGCTGTCCAAGCGCAAGCGCGAGGCCGACGCCATGCGCGCCCGCTTCAACGGCTGCAACACCTCGCGCGAATTCGCCAAGGGCCTGATCGACGTCACTGTTCGCGATCTCGGCCGGATACTGGCGCCGCAATTGCCGCCGGACTGGGCCGACCAGATCAAGGCCACCAAGGTCGGCGGCGCCACCCCCACGCGCGAAACAGACCGCGGCGTCGAGTTCATCGGCATCTGCTCGTCGCGCGAAGTGTCCGACGACAAGGCCGCCCAGATGGTGTTCCAGAGCGAAGGCTCGAGTGGCAAGGACGCCGACGAGCTCTCCACGAAATATGTCGAGGAGTTGCGGAAGAAAGCCCGCATCGTCGAGCGCTGAAGTCGCCAGAGGCAGCGCTGGCGCTGAGCGCCGGCGATCCATCCGGCGTCGGGCCGGAAATCGCCATTGCCGCCTGGCAGGCGCGTGACAGCGCTGGTGTGCCGCCCTTCTACCTTATAGCCGATCCGGCGCTGATTGCCGCACGGGCGCGCCTGCTCGGCGCCGATGTGCCAATCACGGAGACAGTGCCAGCCGAAGCGGAGCGCGTCTTTGGGCGCGCCCTGCCCGTCATGCCGCTTGCCGCCCGCTTCGTCGACGACCCCGGCCGGCCGGACCCGGCCAACGCCGCCGGCATCATCGAGGCCATCGACCGCGCTGTTGACGATTGCCTTGGCGGTCGCGCGGCGGCGGTCGTTACGTGCCCGATCGCCAAGAAGCCGCTCTACGATGCCGGCTTCCGTTTTCCCGGTCACACTGAGTATCTGGCGCATCTGGCGACGCTCCACACCGGCGCACAAGCAATGCCGGTGATGATGCTTGCCGGTCCCGAGTTGCGCACGGTTCCGGTCACCATCCACATTGCGCTGCGCGAGGTGCCGGAAGCGCTGACGACGGAATTGATCGTCGCGACCGCCCGCATCACCGCCGCCGACCTCGAATACCGCTTCGGCATTGCCAAGCCGCGGCTTGCCGTTGCCGGCCTCAATCCGCATGCCGGCGAAGGCGGCGCGATGGGCGCCGAGGACGAGCGCATCATCCGCCCGGCGATCGAAAGGCTGAGGGCGGAGGGCATCGACGCTTTCGGGCCGCTGCCGGCCGACACGCTGTTCCACGCCCGCGCCCGAGCTGGCTACGATGTGGCGCTGTGCATGTATCACGATCAGGCGCTGATCCCGGCCAAGGCACTGGCGTTCGACGAGGCGGTCAACGTTACGCTCGGCCTACCCTTCATCCGCACTTCACCGGATCACGGCACCGCTTTCGATATCGCCGGCAAGGGCATAGCCCGGACCGACAGCCTGATCGCGGCGCTCAGGCTCGCCCGCAGGCTTGCCAACATCGGGGCGAAGGCTGCCGCCGCATGAGGCTTTGCATGAGAGCGGTCGCATGAGCATCGACGGGCTGCCGCCGTTACGCGCGGTGATCGAACGCCATGGGTTGCAGGCGAAAAAGGCGCTCGGCCAGAATTTCCTGCTCGACCTCAACCTTACCGGCAAGGTCGCGCGTGCCGCCGGCGACCTGACCGACGCCACGGTAATCGAGGTCGGTCCGGGTCCAGGTGGCCTGACCCGGGCGCTGCTTTCCCACGGCGCGGCTCGGGTCATCGCCATCGAGCGCGACGAGCGCTGCCTGGCAGCGCTGGCGGAGGTGTCAGATCACTATCCGGGCCGTTTGGAAATCATAGCCGGCGACGCGTTGAAGACGGATTTTGCGGCGCTTGCCGAAGGCGCACATGGAGGCAATGGATCTGTGAGGATCGTCGCCAACCTGCCCTACAATATCGGCACCGAACTTTTGATACGCTGGCTGACCGTCGCCGAGTGGCCGCCCTTTTACGCATCGATGACGCTTATGTTCCAGCGCGAGGTGGCCGAGCGCATCGTCGCCCGCCCCGGCAGCGATGCCTATGGCCGGCTGGGCGTGCTGGCAGGCTGGCGGACGGAGGCAAAAATCGCTTTCGACGTGCCGCCGCAAGCCTTCACGCCGCCGCCCAAGGTGGTGTCGTCGGTGGTGCATCTGGTGCCGCGGGCAAATCCGCTGGCCGCCGAGGTCAAGAAGCTCGGCCGCGTTACCGAAGCGGCCTTCGGCCAGCGCCGCAAAATGCTGCGGCAGAGCGTCAAGAGCCTCGGCGGCGAAGCCCTGCTCACCCGCGCCGGCATCAATCCGACGCGGCGGGCGGAAACCTTGAGCGTCGAGGAATTCGTGCGACTGACCAACGCGGTGTGATTGCGCCGGCCCCTAGTCCGTCTTCTCGTCGAGCAGCCCCGAGACGAAATCGAACAGCCCGGGCCGGCGGTCGCGTCTGAGCCGCTCGGCGATGACTATGCCGCGTACCTCGGCGAAGGCACGGTCGAGATCGTCGTTGATGATGACGAAATCATATTCCTTCCAGTGCTCGATCTCGTTGCGAGCGTTCTTCAGACGCGTCTCGATCACCGATTCCTGGTCCTCGGCGCGGCGCTTCAGCCGCGCCTTCAACTCTTTCATCGAGGGCGGCAGGATGAAGATCGAGACGATGTCGGCGCGCATCTTCTCCTTGAGCTGCTGGGCGCCCTGCCAGTCGATGTCGAACAACATGTCGCGGCCCTGTGCCAGCGCCAGTTCGGCCGGCTCACGCGGCGTGGCATAGCAATTGCCATGCACTTCGGCCCATTCAAGCAGTTCGTCCGAATCGCGCAGCCGCTCGAACTCACGCATGGTGCGAAAATGATAGTGGACGCCTTCGATCTCGCTGCCGCGGCGCGGCCGCGTGGTGACGGAGACCGACAGTTCGAGACTGGAATCGCTTTCCAGAAGATTGCGCGCGATCGTCGACTTGCCGGCGCCGGACGGCGACGACAGCACGAGCATCAAACCCCGGCGGCGAATGCGGGAACCCAAATCCCTGGCAACCATAGGCTCCTTGGCGACCATCAGGGTTACTCCAGATTCTGGACCTGTTCGCGAAACTGGTCGACGACCGCCTTCAGCTCCAGCCCTATGGCGGTGATCGCAGCGGCGTTCGACTTCGAACACAGCGTATTCGATTCGCGGTTGAATTCCTGCGCCAGAAAATCGAGCTTGCGGCCGATGGCGCCGCCGCCTGCCAGCAGCACCCGGCCGGATGCCACATGCGTCTTCAGCCGGTCAATCTCCTCACGAATGTCGGCCTTGGTGGCCAGGAACGCCGCCTCCATATGCAACCGGCTGGCATCGAGATTGGCCGAGGCATCCATCAGCAGCCGCACCTGCTCGGTAATCCGTTCGCGGATCACCGCCGGCTCACGCGACGGATCGGCCTCGGCGCGCAGCGTCAGCGCCTCGATAGCGTCGATATGACCGGACAGCAGCGAGCGCAGGGCGGCGCCCTCGCCCTGGCGCGCCTGCTCCAGCCCGCCCAGCGCCACTTCGAGCGCCGAGAGTATCGCGCTGTCGAGCGCCGCCCGCGCCTCTTCGGTTTCGGCGGTTTCGGGAATGTCGAGCACGCCGCGCAGCGAAAGCAGCCCGTCGGCTGTCGCAGGCGCTGCGCCGAACATCTCCTGCAGCCGCTTGGCCAGCCCCGCCAGATCTCTCAGGAAGGCCTCGTTGACCACGGGCTGCGCCTGCTGGCCGGCTGCGCGGCCGACGGTCAGCGTTGCCTGGAAATTGCCGCGCGCAAAGCGCTTCTGCACCGTCTGCCTGACGGCCGGCTCAAGCCGCTCGAGGCCTTGCGGCAGCCGCAGCCTGACCTCGACGCTCTTGCCGTTGACCGACTTCACCTCCCAGGCGATCGACGTGCCGTCATGTTCGGCGACGGCCCGTGCAAAACCGGTCATGCTCTGCAAATTCATGATGCCCTTGCTTCCCCTGGCGCATGATCCCGGAAGCGGTTCCGGGCCAGATCGTGCGCGGCTTCAAAATCCGGAGCGCCTGTTCGCGTCGAATCGGACGCAGGGCGCTCCTGATGACAAAATCAGCACGTCCCGGCCGTCAGACGAATCGGAGGGACGACTTCACAACCATCCGGCGCTACTGCGCCGCCGCTCCGGCGTCGCCATCGCCGTCGTCAACCGGCGCGTCGGTCTGACCTTCCACCTTGGCGGCGTCGGCCTTGGCAGCACCGGCCTTGGCGGCTTCATCGGCCAGTTCCTTCTGCAGCGCCCGGTAGCGGGCGACGTTCTCGTTGTGCTCGGTCAGCGTCGCGGCAAAGACGTGACCGCCGGTGCCGTCGGCAACGAAATACAGGTCGTCGGTCTTCGACGGATTGGCGACGGCTTCCAGTGCCGCACGGCCAGGATTGGCGATCGGCGTCGGCGGCAAGCCGTTGATCAGATAAGTGTTGTAGGGCGTCGGCTTCTTGATGTCAGACTGATAGATCGGGCGGTCGGCGGGTTTGCCCTTGCCGCCGAACAGGCCGTAGATAATGGTCGGATCGGACTGCAGCCGCATGCCCTTGGCCAACCGGTTGAGGAAGACGGCCGCGACCCGCGAGCGTTCGTCGCCCTTGCCCGTCTCTTTCTCGACGATCGAAGCCAGGGTGACGAAGTCTTCGACACTGGCCAGAGGCAGATCGGGGGCGCGCCGCTGCCAGACTTCCTCGACAAGGTTCTTCTGGTCCGCCAAAAGCTTTTCGACCATCTGCTGGCGTGTCGCGCCGCGGGTGAAACGCAGCGTGTCGGTAGCAAGGCTGCCCTCGGGTGGAATGGTCCCCGGCATATCGCCGTCGAGCGCTGCCTGATCGGCGATGCGCTGCAGCGCCTGCTCGACCGTCAGCCCCTCGGGGACGGTCAGCGAATACATCACCGACTTGCCGCTCTTCAGCAACTCCATGATGTCGCGCATCGAGGCCTGCGGCTTGATCTCGTATTCGCCGGCCTTCAGGGCGGAATCATTGCCAAAAGCGCGCACGCCAAGGCGGAAGATGCGCGCGTCGCTGATCAGTCCGCGCCGCTCGAGCTGCTCTGCAATCTCCTGGACGCCGGTGTTCGGCTTGACCAGGAAGGTGTCGGCATTGGCCGAAGGGCCGGGCTCGTTGAATTCCTGCTTGCCGAAATACAAGGCAAAGCCAGCCGCCAGAACCATCAGCATCACCAGGGAGATGACGAAGTTCATGAACACCACGAACTGGCTGCGCGAGGCGCGCGAGCGCTTGGGCGGCGGCGTGCCGGCTTCAGGCCGCAATGCCTCGCTGGCCGTTTTCGGCACGATCGGGCCCGACGGTGCGGACCGTTGCCCGAATTGCCCGTTGTCCGCCGAATTTGTGCTCATGGCGCCCTACCGTTTGGTCTTGCAACGAATCCCCTTGGGCACAGTAGGGGCGAATATGGCAAAATTGACGACACGCATAGACCGTGCCGGTCGGCGGACCGGTCAGCCATTGTAGCGCTGGAAGACCAGCGAGGCGTTGGTGCCGCCGAAGCCGAAGGAATTGGACAGCGCCACATCGATTTGGCGGGCGCGCGGCTTGTGCGGCACCAGGTCGATCGCCGTTTCGCGCTCCGGGTTGTCGAGATTGATGGTGGCCGGCGCGATGTTGTCGCGAATGGCGAGGATCGAAAAAATCGCCTCGGCGGCGCCCGCCGCACCCAGAAGGTGGCCTATCGACGACTTGGTCGACGACATCGATATTTTCGAAGCGGCGTTGCCGACCAGCCGCTCGACGGCGCCCAGTTCGATCGTGTCAGCCATGGTCGAGGTGCCGTGCGCATTGATGTAGTCGACGTCTGCGGGCGTCAGCTTGGCCCGGTTCAGCGCCGCCACCATGCAACGAAAGGCGCCGTCACCATCTTCGGCCGGCGCGGTGATGTGATAGGCATCGCCGGTCAAGCCGTAACCGGTGACCTCGGCATAGATCTTGGCGCCACGCGCCCTGGCGTGTTCCAGTTCCTCCAGAATGACGACGCCGGCGCCCTCGCCCATCACGAAGCCGTCGCGGTCGCGGTCATAGGGACGCGAGGCCGTTTCCGGAGCGTCGTTGCGGTCGGTCGACAGTGCCCGGCAAGCGGCGAAGCCGGCGATCGACAGCCGCGTCACCGGCGCTTCCGTGCCGCCTGCGACCATCACGTCGGCATCGCCCCACATGATCAGCCGGGCGGCATCGCCGATGGCATGCGCACCGGTGGAGCAAGCGGTGACGACGGCGTGGTTGGGGCCTTTCAGCCCATGCCGGATCGAAACTTGGCCGGATACAAGATTGATGATCTGGCCGGGGATGAAGAACGGGCTGATGCGGCGCGGACCGCGCTCCTTCAGGATCATCGCATTCTCGGCGATGCCTTCGATGCCGCCGATGCCGGAGCCGATCAGCACGCCGGTGGCGCACTGCTCTTGATGCGTCTTCGGCGCCCACCCCGAATCCTTCAGCGCCTCGTCGGCGGCCGCGATCCCGTAGAGGATGAAGTCGCCGATCTTGCGCAGTTCCTTCGGCTCGAGAACGGTCTCGGGATTGAAGGTGGCATTCTCACCATTGCCGCGCGGGATGACGTGGGCGACCTTGCAGGCAAGATCCTCCACCTCGAACTCGGTGATGCGCTTGGCTGCGCTGCGGCCGGTCAGTAGTTCCTTCCAGCCATGCTCAAAGCCTACGCCGAACGGCGAAAGCAGCCCAAGGCCCGTGACGACGACACGCCTCATCGCAGGTCCTCCTCGGTGATGACTGCAAATAGCGTCAGGCCGAAGCCTTGTCGATGTACTTCACCGCATCGCCGACAGTCAGGATGGTTTCGGCCGCATCGTCCGGGATCTCGACGCCGAATTCTTCTTCGAACGCCATGACGAGTTCGACCGTGTCGAGACTGTCCGCGCCCAGATCATCGATGAAGCTCGCCTGCTCCGTCACCTTGTCGGCATCGACGCCAAGGTGCTCGATAACGATCTTCTTGACGCGCTCTGCGGTGTCACTCATTTGGGCATCCTCGTCTTTTGTTTGTCTGTCTTCGTTAGCGGGCAGAATGCCGCTAATCAAGCTGAAAGATGGTCCTGTCGGAAACGCAACGGCACCGGACCGGTTTTTGCCCGAACCGCCGGGTTGCGGGCCGCATTACACGAAAATCGGCCGGGCTCCAAGGTGAAAAGGGGTGTTTTCCCGCAACTGTCAAATCATCGCCATGCCGCCATTGACGTGAATGGTCTGGCCGGTGACATAGGCGGCTTCGTTGGAAGCGAGGTAGGCG
>NZ_JBVVQA010000016.1:0-144387 GCF_055811455.1 Mesorhizobium sp. WSM4845 | reverse complement strand
CTCAACCCGCGCCATACGGCGTAAAACCCGCCGAGGCTCTAACTGCAGCCGGATGAAAATTCAATGGCAGGTCAATCCGAGCCGATGTCGCAAAAAGGATTTCGAGAGAGACCGACGGTAAAATTGGACCGGACGATTTGGTGGTCACGAAGGCGAGGCGGGATCGCAATCTGTTTGAGGAACTGGAAAAAGCTGACGCCGCCCTCGACAGCCAACCGTCCGCGGTTCCATTGCTCCTGGTTCTGTATATGCTCTCGATGCTGGGCTTGGCAGCGTACGCCCTCGCTAGTTGGTATCTTCCATAGCGCGCTTGGGCCCCTGTTCCAATCAAAGTCTAACGACTGGAAAAACGCACTGGAAAGCACGCGCGGTAACAGTTGATTCAACCGTTGCTGGTATTTTAGAGGAGTGTGGAAGCGGCTCCGACAGTGGCGCGGGAAGGCGAATTGCCGGAGCCGCCAGCGCAGCCCAGTTGGGGCTGTGACCGCGCCGTCCTATTCTGGGACAGCGCGGTCAAAGATTCGTTAAAATTTTCCGGAACTAATTAAGCGAATGCTAATTGAATCGCGGTTTTGCGAGTCAATGCATGCGTTTAAAGTTTGTCCCGCCGATGATGCCACCTTGGTTTTCTTTGTCGCCAATCTTGTCCGGTCTGGTCAGTATATGACGCGACGCTAATTTAACGCCAATGGCACGTTTTCTGTTGACCCTCGTTTCGATTTTGTTTTGCAACACGCTTCTCCAAGCGCAAGAGTGGCAGCTTTTCGGCGTCCGGCAGTTTGGCTTCATATTCGATGTTCCCCCTGGCTTTGTCCTGACGCAGCGTTCGGACCAGGGCGCGGAATTTCGGGGCGAAAACGATGCCGTTCTTACCGTGTGGGGCGCAAGGCTCGGCGAGCACAGTTTTCGCGCCGAGATCGAGCACCGAATGGTCGAGGATGAAAAGGAGGGCTGGAAACTGACCTATAGGCGCGTCACGCCGAGATGGGCCAGCTACTCGGGTATCAAGAACGAACACATCCGATATGTCCGCGCCATTGCGGTCTGCAATGACCGTGCCGCGCTCTTTGTCATAAATTACAGCAGCGATGAAAAAATCCCGTACGATCCGATTGTGTTGCGAATGGTGCGATCCTTGAAGACGGAAGGTTGCTGAGAACCGTTAAACAGTGGCTTTCCGCCGTTGCTTCGAAGACTGATCGTTAGCGGGTCCAACGCCATGCTTCTCCACAATCATTCCTGACTACTAAGGCCAGCAGCGGGCGCGAAACCGGGTTTGGAAATCTACTTTCGGGTAGCGTTTACGACGCGGCTTCTATTGAACTTTAAGGCAGGCAAGATGGGCGCCGTCGCGAAACTCGGCAATTGCACGCTGCTGATATTCCGGGCTGTTGAAGCGGGGAATGGAATACGCGTCCATCACCAGCTTGCGCACATACTGATGAGCGCTAGCCGGGTAGGAGGAAACCAGCGCTTCCATAGCGTCTTCTAGCGACACGCCCGACTGCCTCGCGTTCATAAGTCTTTCAGCCACCTTTGCGGCTCTGGAACAGGTCTTGTCGCTTGCGTAGGCGCCACTCGACATAACTATGCTGATTGCCAGAAGGGCCACTGTAGTTGCACGCACACGCTTCCCCCTGAACATCTCAAGCAAACATTGCGCGATCGGGCTAACCCATTGGGCGCTGTAGTCAGTACCAGCAACGATAGTAGCCGCAGCGATAGTACGGACGATAGTAGGGGCCGCTGCTGGCCGCGGCAGCCGCGACACCTACGACCGCAGCGCCTACGAATGCCGCCGCGATTGCTTGATTTTGGGCGACCCTGCGCTGCTCGCGCTGCCCTGATTGCTGCATCATGCAAGTGATGAAGAGTTGCGTGCCTGGCTTAATTCCGTACATCCGGCACGTGTTGTTATCCTGTAGTGCGGCCACCTGTGGTGACGTCGTCTCGCAACCGGACAGGATTGTTGCGGCCATCGTGACGATAGCCGCGGTCGAAATCCACCGCATAGGTTCCCCCCTCCATCGTGCAGATGGCGCCCCCGCTATCCCACACGTCCAAGCATAGAAGCACCCGCCGAGCGGCGCGGCAAGTTAATCGTTAATAAAAGGTTAATCGGTGCTTGTGACGGCCTGCAGCCACGGCCTACGGCTTTAAGCCTTCCTCAACCTCACCCCGGCGCCGCCGAGCATCAGGACAGCGATGGCGGCGATGTGGCGAGGAGATCACGCCAAAGGTGAAGCGCTAGGGCCTCGCCGGAATATCAAATGCTGCTTGCTCTTGCCGCGCATGGGTCTAGGTTCTCGGGGGGGATAAGAGGGGCGGAATTTCATGGGGTGGCGTTTTCGTAAGTCGATTCGACTTGCGCCGGGTTTGCGGCTCAATGTCGGTAAGAAAGGCATGAGCATCAGCGCCGGGCCGCGTGGCTTCAAAACCACGGTCGGCACGGCAGGACGTAGCACGACGGTCGGCATTCCCGGCACCGGGATATCGCACACATCGCGCAAGGGCCGGGCCAGTAAAAGCGAGACAGCGACGTCACAGGTCGCCGCGCTCGCCGATGTAGACACGGTATCTGAACCGCTGCCGAGGTCGCCGACGAGACGCTGGGTAGGCTGGGCGATCGTGCTGTTCATCGCCCTTTGCCTGTTCGCGCGGTACTCGGGCTAGACTGCACCCAGGCAGGCGCCAGACCGCGCTGGCGAGCATCAAGCGGCGACGGCGGCGATGTCAATCCTGCACGTTGCCCTTGAGCAGTTGGTCTCTTAGCCAACCGGTCTGTGTGAAGTTGTCCACGATGACCGAGTACCATGCCGCACTCGATTTGCTTGCTGACATGGAACGGTATTCGCACATCGAGAGGCCGCGAATCGGTGTTCCGTAAGCGTTCGGCGCATCGTAACTGATGAAGAGTGTGAACTTTGTCGGTGGATTCTTGCGACCAACGTCGTCGTTGTACATCCTGGTCCAAAGAACCAGGTCCGAATCGGTGGTTGCATCGCGTTCCTTTAAGTAGTCATCCAAAGATAGTGGTTCGGAGCTTTCCGTAATCTCTATGCGCTTATAGCCGGCAGGTGCGAGAAGGCGTTTCTTCAGGACTGTCTCGCAAGCTTGGGTCAATTGGGGATACGAACGGATTGTAATTGCTGTTAAGCACAAAGAGCGTCGCAACTGCCGCGACAGCAGCAGTCGAGGCCATCAGTAGCCATTTATTCAAGGAAAAGCCCTCCCATCCCCTGCAACGGACAATCGCGCAACTTGAAAGCGCGCGCAAGCCGGCTCCCCGGTGGGGAGTGCTTGACGATCGTGGCGGGTGGAGCTTCAGAACTCCCGCGGATGGCCTTTGCCGGCCATTTGCATTCCAGAGCGCTGACGGGGCCGCGCCAGCCCAAGGGGTCGCATCAGCTTGCCCCATAATAGGCTTTCGGTGGGCGGCGGTGGCCGCACTTCCATAGCCAAGCTTCGCCATCGCAAGGGCGCGCTTGAATTTCGACCATCGCGGCAGTTTAAGGATTACCGCACATATCTAGATCCAATTGTTCAGCCGGCGTGGGACGGTATGAACGTCCCTTTGCCCAAATGCGGTCGATCACTTCGACACACGTGGCCCCTGTTATTAGGCGATGATGCCTTGGCCCTCCCGTCAACCAAAGCAGCATAAATATCGCTCCAAAGAACGCGCCGGCAGCAACGAAGAACTTGCCAAGCTTTTTCAAGGTCCATTCCACCCCTCAGCCGATCACTTTTTGAGCCTCACCCCGGCGCCGCCGCCGTTTTCAGAAATGAACTCGACGCCGGCCGATTCGAGGGCGCGGCAGCGGTCATTTCTTTTTTAGCTCGATATACAGTTGGATCGCGGCACTGGATACGTTCTCTAGCGCATGAGATGTGCAGTAGTTGGTGATCCACAATTCAAAGGCATCGATATCGACAGAGGCCGGCATAACGCTGTCTTGGCCAGATTGGGCCACGTCGCGAACATCCATGGCCGTAAGAAAGCCCGAGAGCCACTGAATATATAAATTCCGCATCGACCCTTTGCTTAGTCCGCACAGCTCGTAACGCCTGCACGAAGAGTTTTATATTGCTGCGCTTGCGCGTCGATGAGCGGCATCGCTGCGATGGCACAAGCAAGCAAAACCGATCATTGTTTTTCTCCGTTCACATCGGACGCAACCGAACGCCTGGGCTTCCGTGATTTAGGAACTCGATGCCGGCTTCCTCCAGCACGGTCATCACGGCGCGCACTTTATCAAGGCCGCTGGTCAGTCCTTCGGGGCCTTTCTTCTCCATGGCGCTTACCGTGTTGATGTTGATGCCGGCACGCTGAACGACCTTCTAGACCGGTCCATGGCCCTGATCACCGCGCTCGACATGATGGAAGTCGACTGCGATCTGGAGGACGGCGCCGACGATGAGCCTTCGCCCGGCTGGGGAGATCGCGGTCAGCCAGGCGGCACCGTCGATCTGGAGCTCGACAACTACGACGACGCGGAGCCTTCGGAAGATGGCGAAACGATCATGTGGCCCGATGACCTCGCGTCTCAAGCCGTGCTGGGGTCGCTATGAAAGACAATGTCGTCCACTACATGGAGACTGCCGAGCGCCTGGAATACCTGCTCCCGACGTTTGACCCGGCGAACGGGGATATGATCCTGGTGTTCAAGACCGAAGCCGCAAACGGCGGGCGCTCATTCCGCCTCTCGCCCGAGTTAGGGCGCGCGGAGTTCCGTTCCTACATTTCCCTGGCGATCCGCCAAAAGGCGAACTGAAATTTCCACCCGGTGGAAGAATGGCCCGCTGCCTCACGGTGGCGGGCTTCATCGTTTGTGGACGTTAGGCGCTAAGTTAGGCACTGAAGTTGCTTGAATGATAAAACGCAGCGATAACAATCGCATAGCGGCCAATCTGGCGGAGGGAGAGGACCTGAAATCCAACCTTCTCCACCGGCGAGCCGCACAACCTGCCCGCACGGGAAAAAGGACACCGCAAGCGGTCCCGTCCCGGATCCTTGCAAATTATACGGCCTAACTTGACGCACACAACTTCGATCCCGGGCCAATGGGAGGGCACATTAAGCTTGGAAATGTGCGGAACCGTACGAAGCGGATTGCACGCAACCAACGCGATGGCCGGGCATTAATTTAGCAAAGCATCAAATAGGAAAGCATCGGGAGGAAGACCATGCTGCACCTTAACATGCCTGGCGAATTTGAGGTCGGCGATGAGGTTGCGCTAGCAGGTACCGTCATCTCCATTCTCCCTAGCGGCCGAGCCAGAGTGAGCATTCCATCCTATGACCATCCTTACACGCTAGAGCCGCCACCCAAAGCCCGGGCCGGCGACCGAGTAGTTCTTGTTGGGGACGTCACCCGCATCGATCGCGGAGCAGACAAACTCACCGTGCGGATTGACTGCGGCGGCGTGATTACGGTCGACAGGTCGGCAATCACTCGGCTGAGGAAGCACCGCCGGGCTTCAGCCGGTTGACGCTACGGCGACACAACAGCGCTTGCGTTGCGCAGAGCCTGGCGTTCTCGCGAAAAAGTTCGCCCGCGGCATCGACGAACATCCGGTGCGGGCCGACCGCGAATGCAAATCCGTGGGAGCCGAGGACACCTTCGTGAGCGATTTGTTTGACCTCGAAAGTGCTCGCAAGGAACTCGCGCCGTTGTGGCAAGGTCTGGCGTTATCGCGAGGAGCGATCGATCCAAGGCCGGACCGTGACGCTCAAAGTCAAGTTCGCCCATTTTCAGCAGATCACACGGAACCGCACAGTCGCCGGCGCCGTCGGGGGCAGACGTCGAAATAGCCCATCCCGGTCAATGGCCGAAGCACAAAAAAGCAAGTCCGGGACATCCGACAGGCCGATCGAGAAGTATCTCGGCGGCCTGCCGTTCCCGGAGACGGGTCCGATGGTCATTCTCGTAGGCCGGGTTGTACATTGGGAAATCCGTCATGCGGGTGCTCCGCCGGATACACACCCTTTAGCACGTCGTTGAAATGGTCGCTGACGGCCGCGTTGCACTCGCAAGCCAGCGATCGCAGCCTATCCGCTTTGCGAATGGAAATCTGGCCGCGCCGCGTCTCGATGACCCCGCGCTGCCTCAGGTCGCGGATGACGCGGCTCAAATAGCTGCGACCGACCCCCAGCATGACGGCAAGCTGTTCCTGGGTCACCGTCATACTGTCGACACCCGTCCGCTCGACCGCCGCCAACAGCCATCTCGCGGTGCGTTGTTCGATTGAATGCGCGGCGCCGCAGGCGACTGATTGGAACACCTGGGCCATCAGGCAATCCGCGTAACGAGCGAACAGGTGGCGCAACGTCAAAGAAAACAATTTCGCCTCTTCGAGGTGGTTCACATCAATTCTGAAAAACAAACCTCCCAGTTGAACTTCCGCCCGCGTATAGGCCGGGAGCCTGCCTTGGCTGACGATGCCGCCCACGGCGCCTTCTCGCCCAACGAGCGCCGTCTCGATCGCTCGCCCATCATTCAAGACGACGAGATAAGACACCAAGCTCGATCCGCGAGGGAAATAGGCGTAACGAACAGTATCGCCGGGTTCATGCAGCAACGTCCCCGTTGGCGCCGACCAATGTTCGAGGCTCGGCCGCAATATCTTCCAGTCGTCGGTTCTGAGTGCCCGGAGCAGGTTATTTCCGATCGGCTCTCCTTGCTGATGATTTTGCATCGCGCCCCTTCTTTCGAAACTCCGGCCGCTCATAACGCGGAGCAGGCAGAAATGTTCACTAGTGCGCAGACGAGCCGATCACGACTATCTACAAATGACGCATAGGCGCTGATCCAGGCCTCACCGAGCGCGAGCCGTGGCGCATCGGCTTCCAGGCAAGACCGGCGGTCGCCAAAGGAAGACAGGAATGCCGGCGAACTGGATTCGTGGCGTGGCGCCTTGAGCACGCCGACCTGCAACGTTCGTGCAGCCAGGCGTGAGAATGAGCCACAACAACCTGTCCGTCCTTCGCGCCGCGCTCCGACTCTATATCGCTGGAGATACGCCCGCGGCCCGACGAGCGTTGGAAAGCCGGCTGAAGATCCAGGAGTTTGCCGGGGGAATCGAAATCGAGACCGTCGACATTCTCGCGCATCCCGAGGAGGCAGAAAAGGCCGGCATACTGGCGACGCCGACGCTCTCCGATGAGTCGGCCACCCCTCCGCGCCGGCTGGTCGGCGATATCAGCAACATCGATCAGGTGCTCGATTATTTCGGTTATTACAAAAAGGATGGTGGCCATGACCACAGCTGATGTGACCCTCATCGATCCCGTGCTCGACCGCGTCAAGACCGGCATCGAAGCGTTCGACGACCTTGTGATGGGAGGCCTGCCACGCGGGCGCACCACCATTGTCGGGGGCACGCCGGGCAGTGGAAAGACGGTGTTCGCGACCCAGTTTCTCGCCCACGGTATCACCGTTCTCGATGAACCGGGCGTCTTCGTCACCTTTGAGGAATCACCGGCCGATATCGAGGTCAACATGGCCAGCTTCGGCTGGGATATTCGGCGCTGGCGTGAAACTAACAAGCTCGTCTTCGTCGACGCCAGCCCGCGCGACCACGACCAAATGATTGTGGGTAAGTTCGATCTGGCCGGCCTGTTGACGCGTATATTGCACGCGGCGCGAAACGCCTCAGCGCGGCGCATCGTGCTGGACTCAATAACCCAGCTCTTTGATCATTTCGTCGGGGAGCAGACGTCGGTGCGGCGGGAGCTCATGCGTATTGCGACGGCGCTCAAGAGGGAAGGTCTGACGGTGCTGATGACTGCCGAGCGCAACAGCGAATATGGCGAAATTTCCCGCCACCGGATCGAGGAGTTCGTCGCCGACAACGTGGTGATACTGCGCAATGCACTCGATCGTGAGCGGCGCAGACGGACCATCGAGGTGCTTAAGATGCGCGGCAGCCGCCATGTCGAAGGGGAGGTGCCGATCACGCTGGTCGTCGAGCAAGGCATAGTTGCAGTGCCATTATCCTCTTTGCGCCTTGAGCAGCAATCCAGCACGAAACGGGTGACGAGCGGCAATTCAGAGCTCGACCGGATGTGCGGCGGTGGTTTCTTCCGCGATAGCGTCACTCTTGTCAGCGGCGCGACAGGCACTGGAAAGACCCTGCTGGTAACCAATTTTCTTGCGGGCGGTGTCGCGGCTGGCGAGCGTGCGTTGCTGGTCGACTACGAAGAGAGTCGCGGTCAGCTGTTTCGCAATGCGCGCGGCTGGGGCGTCGATTTCGGGGCCATGGAGTCCGACGGCCGGCTGAAGATCGTCTGCATTTACCCGGAGGCGCAGAACTTGCCGGATCATCTTTTGATGATCCGCGAACTCGTCGAGGAATTCAAACCTGACAGGATCGCGATCGACAGCCTGTCGGCTCTGGAACGGATCGCGCCGGAAACCGGCTTCCGCGAATTCCTGATCAGTCTCACCTCATTCATCAAGAAACGCGAGATCGCGGGTCTTTGCACCGCCACCGACAAGTCGCTTGTCGGCGGCCAAAGCGCCAGCGAACAGCATATCTCGACCCTCACAGACTCCATCATCCTGTTGCGCTACATTCAGGAGAAGCACCTCATGAACCGCGGGATCATGGTGCTGAAAATGCGCGGCAGCGAGCACGACAAGCAGATACGGCGCTTCACGATCGACGGCACCGGCATGCGTCTCGGTAAGCCCTTCGATGGCGCACCCGACGTGTTCGGGGACCTCGCCCCAGGTTCTTCAGCGTGAGGAGCACGGGGCATGGGCCAGAGCACCGCCGAAATCCTCAAACTATCCAGCGAGGCACCGCTGACGGGGATCAGCCAACTGAACTTTCGACGTCTGATCGAAAACACGGCCGACGGGATGCTTGTCGTCGACCTGTCGGGCACGGTACTTTACGCGAATCCAGCGGCTGCGCGGATCTTCGGCCACACGCCTGACGATCTCATTCGAGTTCCACTCGGCCTGCCGGTCGTTTCCGGCGAAACCGCCGACATTACTGTCCACCGGCCGCGTCGGCCGCCGGCCGATGTGGAGATGCGGACAGTGGAGGTGAGCTGGGATGCAAAGCCTGCGCTGCTTGCCAGCCTTCGTGACGTCTCCGCGCAGCGTGCGCAGGAGGAGCGCCGGCGGCAATCGCAGAAGCTCGAAGCGATCGGTCGCCTTGCAGCCGGGATTGTGCACGACATCAACAATCTGATTGCCGTCTTCGAATCGGGGCTACGGCTGCTGCAGAAGCAGCTTGCCGACGATCCCGCCAATCCGAAGACGGCGATGCTGATCGAAGAATTGCTCAAACGAACGCAAAACGGCGCTGCGCTGACGCAGCAATTGCTCGCCTTCTCGCGCGGACAGTCGCTGTATCCGGAGACAGTCGATCTAAACGCACGAATTGAGTCACTTACCATGCTCCTGGAGCGGACGCTCGGGAGCGGAATTGCTATCAGGTGCGACCTGGATCCCGCACTCGGCCCTGTCCTCGTCGACGCCAATCAGCTTGACGTCGCGATTCTCAATCTGGCTGTGAATGCCAAGGATGCGATGGCGGGCAAGGGCACGTTTTCGATCGAGACCAGCAATGCTCCCGAAGACATCGAAGATGTGCGTTCTGTAGCCGCCTCGTTTGTCCGCGTGACAGTTCATGACACGGGCTGCGGCATGAGCAAGGAAATTCTGGCTCAGGTATTCGAGCCCTTCTTCACTACCAAGGGGGAGGGAACGGGACTTGGGCTGAGCCAGGTTTATGGTTTCATCAAGCAGTCCGGGGGGCATATACGGGTCGAGAGCGCGCTCGGCGAGGGAACAAGCGTTCACCTGTTTCTTCCACGCCGCCAGGAATAACGTGCCGCAAGCACCAAGGGTGAATAGCGGCCCCGCGAATAGCCATGCCGGCCAAGCCGGCAAAAAGGGACGGACCTTGATAATCACGCAAAAAGCGGGCCCGAATTCCGGGCCGCGAAAGGCCGTTTAGAGCGGGCGATAGCCGAAGAACCAGAGGCTTCCGGCAGCGAGTGCCGCGACGACGATTCCGACGATACCGACGATCACATGGCGCCCACCTGGCGGCCGCCAGGCCCGAAAAGCCGAGGGGCCCAAGGCGAGACAGCCCGATCACCAGGTTCGCCCATTCCCGGCAGGTATGGAATGCCACCAGTGCATCCACCTCACGCTGCATTGCGCCTTTGTTCAGCAGTAGAAACGGCGAGGTTCGCTGCCGCCATCCCGCGCTCCAGTGCGAGCAGTGCCAGCCCTACCTCGTCGAGCCGCGCCGGGCGCTCGTTTTCCGGCATGCCCTCACCGGTCGCGAGATCGGTCAGATACTCGTTCCATGCCCAGTTACGCAGGCTGGAGCGTTTCTCTTCGACATCCAGTAGTGGGTCGGCGACCACGTCCATCGGCGACGCATAGAGCGCCTCCGGGTCCGCCAGCGCCATTCCGTAATGTGAGGCCTGCGACACAGCACCGTAGCTGCTTTGCAGCCAAGCCAGCTGAAGGCGATTCGAGACCACATCTGCACCGGCCTGCAGCCGTTTCTCAGCATGTGACGATGCGCAGCCGGGTGTCGCGGCCGCCGAATTACCTTGGACGACATAGTCAAGGCCCTGGCGTTCGGCATAGTCGATGGCCGCCTGAAGCGTCGGAAAATCAAGCTCGACCTGGGTCAGCGTGTCTCGGCCTCCGGTGTAGCCCATCAGCGGTTCGATGTCCGGCGCAGTACGGCGCTCGAAAACCAGCCGCCAGCCCTTTGGCCGCGCACGACCCGAGGTCATGACCGAGCGGCAAGGCTTGTAGATCCGCGCGACCGCGTCGCGTGGGAACTCGGATCTGCCGAACGACAGCGCTCTCCTGCGGTTGTCGTTTGCCAGTTCGAGATTCTGTACAACTCGTGTGACTTCACTTTCTTGCTTTTGCATCATCCATCCCTCCCATTTGGCGAAGGATGCGCCGGAGGCAGCGGCCTGCCGCCTCCGACTGCTCCATGCGTCAGTGATTGATCGGAATGCGCTTCACCTTCGATTGCGCGTTCGGGTTCTTCGGCAGCGTCAGAGTCAAGACGCCATTGGTAAACGACGCTTTGACCTCGTCGTCCTCGACGTCGTAGCCGAGCGGTATGCGCCGCTCGAAGCGACCATAGAAGCGCTCGGAGTAATCCTTCTCGTCGGTTTCCGACCGCTTTTCGCCACGCAGGGTCAGCACGTCGTCATCGAGCAGGAGTTCGATGTCCTTCTCTTCCATGCCGGGGACCTCGGCGGTGACGCGAAGCTCGTTATCCAATTCCGAAATCTCCAGCTTCGGCCAGCCGCCGTTGAACGTCGAGAGCTGTCCCAGCGAAGGAAAGCGCGTGCCAAAGGTCCGCGAAACGTCGTCGAACAACCTGTTCACCTCGCGATGAAGCGAAAGGAACGGGTTCTGGTCGGCGCCGCGATAGACGCTCGGGGCCTGGCTGTCGTTGCGGCCCCACGGAATGAGATCACGCATATTCATCGTCATTTCCTCCATGTTCAGCAGACATTCTTCTGGAAGGCACCGACGATCGCCGGTGCCTTGCCTTTTCAGATGTGCGATGCATCAAGCCGCGTTTTTTTCGCCTTCGATCTGCTGCGGCTTCGCCTTTGCCGCGCTGCCTCCGATAGCGATCCGGCGCGGTTTCATCTCTTCGGGAATCTCGCGCTTGAGATCAACGGTGAGCAGCCCGTTCTCGAGGCTGGCGCCGGCTACCTTGACATGGTCGGCCAGTTCGAACCGGCGCTCGAAGGCGCGACCGGCATTGCCGCGGTAGAGATACTCGCCATTGTCTTCACCGGCCTGCGATCCGCTCACAACCAGCATATTGGGCTGGTGAGTGATCGTCAGCTCATCCTGCGAGAACCCGGCCACCGCCATCGTGATGCGGTAGTCGTCCTCACCAACTTTGGCGATGTCGTAAGGCGGCCAGTTGTCGATCGTGCTGACGCGACTCGCATTCTCGAGCATGTTGAAAATGCGGTCGAAGCCGACGCTTGACCGGAACAGGGGGGTAAAATCGAGGTTCGTCCTCATAGCCACATCCTCCTTTGAGCAACATGGATACAGGATGACGCCAAGAGCCTTGACGCCTCCTGGACTTGCGCCGGCCCCATGCGGCGACCGGCTATTATTGATTTAGAACAGTATGTTGCGCCTTCAAGAGGCACATAGGAAAATTTTTAGAGAGACGCAGCCGGTCAGAGCTGGTCGACCCTGGCTGCGAAGCCGGTCACCGTTGAGCCGTCAGCCTCGCGGCCACTGCCGATGTGGCGGGATAGCTCGTCCAAATGGCGCAACGCCTCCATGATCGCATCGAAGCTGACCGGTGCGGTCGCGCCCGGCGGCATACGCAGCGCCGGCACGGATTCTACCGCACAGGCATCTGATGCCCAGGATGAAAGGATGGCACGCTTTTCCTGAAGGTCCAGCGTCATATCGGCGAGCACGTCCTGCGTCCGCTCGAAGTGCCGCGCCGGGTGGAGCAGACGGTCGAGAAAACGATCAGGGGTTTCAGGCGCAATCGGGGGAACAGCAGATCCTTCCATCGATGGTCCTCCGCTTCAAACATTCTCCCTTGTCGACGTTCTTCGGTGGCTCGCGAGAGTTTCACCGGACCGAAATTTTGGACACCTTCGCCGAAATTTCAATAGGCCCCCAAGCCCCGATAGCTGGAAGCGCCAGCGCTTACTTGCGTGCTCGCTAATTTTTTCTGCCCCCCGCCTTGACCACGAAAATCTCAAAGCTACTTGGGTGCGCGCGAGGCTTATAGGAGTGGCCCGGGTTGGCCGAGAGGAAGAATTGAAGAAGAGAGACGGGGCAAGAAAATGATCATGCGTTCATCCGGAAATGCATTGCGGTATCTCGGCGTGCTCGCTGCGTTCCTTTTCATATTCTCGCCAGTGCCTTCGTCGCTCGCCCAGCCGGCCGCCACCGGCGGCAGCACTCAGCGTTCCCTGCCAGACGTTCTGGAGCAGGTAACGCCCGCCGTCGTCAACATCGCGGTGACCTCTCGCTCTCCGGCCGAGACCAATCCGCTCTACAGCGACCCCTTCTTCAGGCGCTACTTCAACCTGCCTGAGCCGCGGCAGAGATTGAGCGCCGGTTCCGGCGTGATCGTCGATGCCGAGAAGGGCTACATTCTCACCAATCATCATGTCGTGGCCGACGCCGGTGAGATCTCGGTCACTCTAAAGGACCGCCGCCGCTTCACCGCCGAACTGGTCGGCAGCGACAAGGAGACCGACATTGCGCTGCTCAAGATCGATGGCAATTCGCTGACGGCCTTTCCACTCGGCGACTCCGATGCGCTTCGCGTCGGCGAAACCGTTGTGGCGATTGGCAACCCTTTCGGACTGGGACAAACCGTAACCTCGGGCATCGTCAGCGCGCTCGGCCGCAGCGGCATCAATATCGAAGGCTACGAGGATTTCATCCAGACCGATGCGTCGATCAATCCCGGTAATTCCGGTGGTGCGCTGGTCACCGCCGACGGCCGCCTTGTCGGCATCAATACAGCCATCATCGCGCCTGCCGGTGGCAATGTCGGCATCGGCTTCGCGGTGCCGATCGCAATGGCGTCGGCCGTGATGCAGCAACTCATCGAGCACGGCGAGGTGCGCCGAGGACGGATCGGTGTCGCCATCCAAGACCTGACGCCCGATCTCGCCGATGCGCTCGGCATCAAGGAAAGCTACGGCGCCGTCATCACCAGCGTCGAGGAAGGCTCGCCGGCGGCACAGGCCGGCCTTCAGCCGCGCGACATCATCGTCGCCGTCGACAACCGGAATATCAGCGGCTCTGCCGACCTTCGCAATCGGATCGGCCTGGCGCCTGTCGGGTCGCAGGTCGAGATAAGGTATTTGCGTGACGGCGCGCAGAGAGTGACAAAGCTGCGAATCGAAGCCGCAGGCTCCGGCGCCGAAAATGCGAAAACATCCGATCGCCTGGAAGGTGCACAGTTCCAGGACGCGGCCGGCAACGTCTTTGTCGCAAACGTCGAGGAAGGCAGTGCGGCGGCGCGAGCGGGGTTGCGTCCTGGCGACGTGATCCTTGCCGTCAATCGGCAGTCGGTTTCGACAGTGGCCGAGTTGACTGCGGCTTTGCGCCAAACGACCGGGACAATCGCGCTCGACCTGTTCCGCGGCGGAGAACGGCGTTTCCTGGTGGTCCGCTAAAAACAACGGGCGTGAGGGGTCTCGCGCGAGCCGGTTATACGATCGCTGCTCAGAAATTTCTACCAAACATTCCGACCCTCATGGAACCCTATATCAGGCGAAGAGTTGCGTCTGAAACTAGGTGGACCGTTATGGTAACCCGAGGTAGGAATCGCGCATTCCGAGAGTTGATCGGCTCGGAAGAATATCGTCGGAAGTTGCGCAAGCAACTTCGCCTGGGGGATGAACAACCTCTGCCACCGAAGGTTGCCGCGCTGGCGCGGGAGCTTCAGGAGGAGCTTCGGCGGCGAGAGCAACAATGGGCTGATGAGATTGCGGCTGCCCTTGTTCACAGCACCGCACCGCATTTGTTCAGCCCCTTGGTCAACGTGAGGACCGAACCGCCCGGTGAGACGCGCAGCGTCGACACCGCCGAGGCAGCAGTTGAGGAACTCCTGGACTGGACTGAGCGAGGCCCCAAGTGGAACCTTGCGCTGCGCGTATGCATCGCCGTGATTGCCGACAAGATGGAAGCTGAGGAGGCCCGCAAGGCATTCCTGGCAGCTGCTGAGGAGGAAGGGGTGCTTCGTTCCTCTGATTAGGTCTCTGTGCGGATCGAACCCCAACACCGGGTTGCCGCGCGTGCTTGTGATCCGATCCCCGCTCAGATGCCAAGCATTCTGAGCCAATTATCTTCGCACGGATCGTTCTTGATATTTCCTTCATTGAACCAACAAATGGGCGCTTGGGTTCTGTCCCGGGAGCCCCTCAAGTGAACCTATCTTGGGCGCACAACCGGCTTGCGAAGGGTGGGGAGTGCCATGCCGATCTATCGAAAAGCTAAAGAAGCTGGCGTCTTCAATCCGTCCGATGTCGCATTGCTTGGCCGCGTGTTCGACCGGCTCAAGATCGAGGGCCAATCCGAACAGCAACGTGAAGCTCTCGCATCCCGGATCATTGCAAACTACTCGGCTGGTATCACGGATGAGGACGAGCTTGTCTCGGTTTCCAAACTGCCGCTTGGGCGGTGAGCTAGTGATGACTGCGCGTCACGCGATCGAGGGAGCGGCGGGCCTCGGCCAAATTCTCGGCCAGGATCTCTAGCAGGGCTTCGCTTGGTCCTTGCCGTTGTAACCGGTGTCTTCGTTGTTCGTCCGGTATCTCACTTCTGTTCCCCGGAGCGCCATCGCGGCTTTTGTCAGGGCTTCCCGATCGTTGCCGATCTTTTTGATCGGCCTGCTGACCTGGCTTGGCGAGATGCCATTCTCTCGCGCAAAATGTTCTACCTCGTAATATTCGTCGACCGACAAACGATTCTGATTGTCTTCCATTTCCGTATTCCTACCAGGGTTCAAGCGAACGGCACGTTGAAAGGACCATAGCAACGACTGCGCGCAGCCGCGGTTCCGAGCGGCGAACAGATAAGACTTAGGTCCGGTGGAGGATCAGACCGAATCCCCTCATGGGGCTGGCTTCGCGTGCACAGTGAGAGGAGCACGCCGATAGCTCGGTGCTTTTTAGTCACGCGCTCGGGAACAAGCGCCAGATAGAGATGTTAGCAGCGTAAGGAGTTCTCCTATGGCTGAGGAACAGGATAGAGCGCGGAATAACATTGAAATAGTCGTTCGACGGTTGGTCAAAGAAAGCGGCATTACCGAAGAACAGGCCCGAGAGCTTATCGTCTTCCTCGAGCTCCATTGGGCATCGCTGCTCCGGGAAGCAAAGGCTCTAGCTGCCAAGCGCTAGTGCTGACAATCTGACGCTTGATACCCGAAAGGGAATACCGCTTTGGGTGGAATGTTGCCATTTGTCTCGTCGACCGGAACGAGCAGGTAGCGCCAGGAGCTGCCATCGCCGCGCCAATCGAATGTCGCGTAGGAGGCCGTGAACGGACCGGCTCCTTCTTGGGAGCGCGGCCAGGAAAGCAGACATGCGTTTGCGTTCGAAACAGACACTAGGTTCGTATCTCGTCCGGCGCGCTATCACCGCGTTGGCGACAATGTTTGGCGACGACAAATTGGTGCCGCTCTCGGTCGGAAGCGGTTTTCGCTCGCGGGTGTATCGAGCTTCGATGCGTTATAGCACCAGCAGCGACACGGCCCAGACGATCAGCAGCACGCCCAGGCACCACGAAAGCCAGGGACCGGGAATGAGCTTCTCGGTGAGCACGAAGGCAGCCAACGCAGCGATCCAGACCGGATTCATGACGCCGCCGACGAACAGCAGTGCCATCAAGGCCCAGCAACAACCGACACAATAGAGGCCGTGCTCGGCGCCGAGCTTCAGCGCGCTTGCGCTACCCGTGCCGAAACCGCCGCGTCGCGCGATGTATGCAAGCGGAGACTGGCAATTGATCAGACAGGCGCGCTTCAGCGGCGTCAGTTGATAGATGCCGGCAAGGAGTAGCGCGACCGCTCCGACAATCGCGCTTAATGCGGCCATCATTGGATCGAGAAATGCCAGACGCTGGAGCGCCCACTGCGAGATCGTCGCAGCGAGCGCAAAAGCGGTCCATGCGAGCAAATAGGCTCCGACGAACCAGCCTGTGGCGGCAAGCGGTCTTCCGTCGGCCGCCGCGATGCGGGCGACCCGCGCGTAGATTAGGATCATCGGGGCGGCCGACGGCGTCATCATGCCAACCATCATCACCGTCCACATGACGAACGTGAGGACGAATTCGGTCGCGCTCCACGGTGCCTCGGCCGGCGTCATCACCGTGGCGAAGCCGGTAGAGACCATGCGGAAGCCGTCCATCTCCATGCCGCCCATGTCCATTCCGGCGGCGAGCCACAGCACGTACGCCCAAGCCGAACCGACGATGATGGTTATGGTCGCCAGCGTTAGGGCCCGGTCGCGGCGAAGCAGATGCTCCAATGCGCGTTCGCTCATGCGATAGGCACGACCCGCGAGTTCAGTGGATGCGTCCGTGCTCGTTGAAATGCAGCTCGCACCAATGGGCGTAGCTGTCTTCAAGCGTAAGTGCGACCCCGCCGGTCGAGGTCGACCAGCCGCGTCCCACTTCGTTCTGTCCGTATTCGAAGCCGTTCGGCAGCACAATCCCGACGCGGTGCTCCGTACCGTTGACCGGGTTAAGGATCGGTTCGCCACGGCCTTTCGCAATGTTGTCGGCGGTGCAGGTCGCACGGCGCGCCTGCATGTCGAGATCGATCGTGATGCGGGTATGGACCGGAGGCAAAATGGTCTCAGACATTGCCGCGTAGACCGCCCAGAAGGTCGAGAAGGGGTCGGTCTCTTTGCCCGTCACGATTTCCGGCCCCAAAAAGCCGCCAGGCGGCAACGCACTTTGAGATGAACTCTGCCGCTTCCCGTTAGCCGAAGTTGCAAGCGGCCGCTAACAATCGTGGTTGCGCCTTTAGGGCATCCGTGGTTCAGACCGCTGGTGGATTAGAACTCATGTTGGCTTTGCGATCGGCTCATCGCTGCCGACAATCGGTGACCTATATAAAGGGCATGTCCACGCGCCGAAAAATCAATGCAACAGCGAAGCTGATTGGAGAATGGCCTTTAACCCCGGCTGCAACGCTTGGATCGTCCGTCAGAGCGAGGGGTATTTTTCTCGAAATACGCGCCCGCCTTCCAATGGAGTTCAGGAAACTGCTCCATATCGAGTCCCGCGTGCTTACCCTGCGCCTGTCTGAGGGCGCCGAGAATGATGTGCAGGTGGTATTCGGGATCGTATCCAAAGCACTGCAGAATATCGAAGACCTGGCCGTAATCCCCCGTGAAATCGAGGACATTCTGACGATCTCGACGGCCGAACGGCACCGCTGGCTGAAAGATGGTCGCTTGCAGAGCGCCGGGACGAAAACGGTGAAACTCCGCGGGCGGGCAAGGAACATCACCTTTCACGTGTTCGACCCGCAGCACGTGGAGGATGTGCTTGACCGTGACCTGGTTATGGTCTGGCGCGAACAGGACGCAGCGACAGCTGCAGAGAATAGGCGGCGAGCCGCGGGGAAGGCCGCTATGAAACGTGCTCAAAGAAGCGGTCGCGGAACTGCAGCTTCAGCTGGCTATGGCCCCGATGAGAACTCGCACTCCAGTTTGCGCGGCTGGGAAGATTTTGAGAATGACGGACTCCTGCGCTGATAGGCCGGCCGCACAAGCAGGTTAGGACGTTTGCCTGCGCCGTGCGAGATGCGCAAGGAGGGCCGTCAAACGCATCGCGTTCAGGACCCGCTTCGCAGGGACACCGCCCTTGCGCGCCATCTCGACACCCCAATGCATGTGGTCGAGCTCGCGGATCGAATGAGCGTCCGGATTGATGCTGAAGATACAGCCCTGATCGAGTGCCTTTTGATGCCAGCGCCAGTCGAGGTCGAGTCGCCAAGGATGTGCGTTGATTTCGACAGCGACGCCGTGTTTTGCACACGCTTTGAGGGCTTTGTCGACGTCGAGATCATAACCGGGCCGGCGCAACAGCTGGCGACCGGTCATGTGCCCGAGGATTGTCGTCCGAGGATTTCCGATCGCCTCAATGATACGCTCCGTCTGTTCCTTCTTGGGCAACTTGAAGAGGCTGTGCACGCTCGCGACGACGAAATCGAACTGTTCCAAGATATGATTCGGGTAATCGAGCGAGCCATCCGCCAGGATGTCGGCCTCGATGCCCTTCAGTATGCGAAATTTTCCATTGTATGCCTTGTTCAGCCGGTCAGCTTCGCGGTGCTGTTCAGCAATCTCCTGCAACGAAAGGCCGCCTGCGTAGTGAGCGGACTGCGAATGATCGGCGACACCATAGTATTCGAAACCGCGCTTGCGCGTGGCTTCAGCCATTGCCTCAAGCGTTTCGGTGCCATCGGATGCGGTCGTGTGAGAATGCAGGATGCCATGCAGATCTTCATCCCGAATGAGGGCGGGTAGCTTCTGCTTTGCCGCTCGCTCAATCTCGTCCCTGCCTTCGCGCAATTCAGGCTCGATAAATTGCAAGTCTAGAGCTTGGTAGATTTCTTCTTCTGTCGCTGATGCGATCAGCTTTCTCCCGCGATGAAGCCCGTCGGCGTTTAGGGTGAATCCCTTGTCGGCCGCGAACGTCTTCAGTTGCTCAAGGTGGTCTGCCGAACCGGTTGCTTCGAGCAGGTTTGCGCCAAAGTGCTTCCTGTCCGTGACAACAAGCCTGAGGGTCGTATCCTCGATTCCAGTCGACTTTCTGCCCTGCGCTACCAGGGCGAAGTCGGAAACGAGCTCGCAACCGCGCCGGAAGTCACCTGCAATTTCGACGCGCGAAAACTCTGGATGCTCTTGCTTCACCGATATGACCGCATGTTCGAGAAGAGCGGCGGCCTTGTGCAGGTGAAGGTGCGTTTCGCCGCTTCGCACGATGGCCAGGCTCTGCAGGAGTTTTGTCTGAAGCGCGGCGCCGAGACCTTTGACTGGGCGTATGCGGCCTTCTCTTGCTGCGGCCTCGAGCTCCGCCAGCGAATTTACGCCGAGCAGCTGATGAAGCTTCAGTATCTTATCGGGACGAAGCCCGGGTATGGCAAACAGCTCCATCACGCCCGCTGGAACATCCTCGCGCAGCTTCTCAAGGCTTGGGTGCGTGCCGGTTTGGTAAAGCTTGGTCACGATGTCTGCGATCGCGTCACCGATCCCCGGGATCTTGGTGAGGGCGCCGGTGGCGATGATCCGATCAAGCGGCTGCGACAGCGCTGTCAGACTGTCTGCCGCGCGCAAGTATGCCTTTGTGCGATAGGGATTGTCGTCGCGCATAGACGCCCGTTGCGCGTATTCCCTCAAAAGACTGGCGACGGTCCTCGGATCGATTTTTGCCATGGCTTCAGCCAAACGAGGCCGATCTCCGCAGGTTCCAATCAGGCAAGGCCATGAGCGCCGCGTTGCCCTTTAAATCCCGGCTTTACGGCCTCTTCCCGCGTCGGACGCTACAGATTGGGCAAGGATTGGTCAGCGCGACCCCATCCCGCCAGAGCTTTGGAGGCTGCGCGTTTCTTTAATTCAGGAGCATCGCCCACGTGGAAATGAGAGGGCGCATCTATTGTCTTCATCTCTGCCCACGTAATCGGTGCCGCGACAGGGGCGCCCGGACGTGATCTTGCGCTGTAGGGCATGATCGCGGTCGCCCCGCGCTGATTGCGTAGATAGTCCACAAAGATGCGACCCTTGCGGCGCGCCTTTGACAACACGGCCGTGAAATGGGCCGGATCGCTCTGGGCGACCGCCTGCGCCAGGCGAGACGCGAAGTCCTTCACCTCTGGCCACTCGGCGCCAGGGGTGAGGGGCGCGATGACGTGCACTCCTTTGCCTCCCGTCAGCATCGGGAAAGTCTTAAGCCCCAGCGATTTAAGGATAGCGCGGAACTGAAAGGCAGCGGCGCGGACGGCCTCAAAATCGAGGCCTTCATCGGGGTCGAGGTCGAACACGAGGCGGTCGGCCTTTTCGACATCCTCGATCCGAGCCCCCCATCCATGCAGCTCAATCGTTCCCATCTGGACGCAAGTCATCAGTCCGTCGGCATCGTCGACATAGAGATATGGTTCCTCGTGCCCGTCCTTCTCCGTGATGCCGACATGGTGGACTTTGTCGCCAAAGCTGCCGGCGTCGTGTTTTTGGAAGAAACACTTCTTCGCGCGGCCCTGTGGGCATCGAACCAGACTGATCGGCCGGCTGCCAACCCAAGGAAGCATGATCGCCGCGACCGCTGCGTAATGGTCGGCGAGCTGTCCCTTGGTAATGTTGGACTCCGGATAGATGACGCGGTCACGGTTACTTATCGCGATGCCGGTTATCGCAGACGCGGCGAGATCGGCTGCATGACGTTCCGTCTCGAGCACGACCGCCTCCGGCTTCTTGTCTTCGCGGAGACCAAGATAGCTCGGATGTCGTAACGTCCCTTCATTTGTCATTTCGGTGAAGGCAATCTCAGCGACCAGTTTCGGACGGAGCCAGTGTGCGCCGCGCACTTCGGCGCGTGGTGCGTCGACGGTCGCGGCCTTCTGCTCAAGCGGCGCCATGATCATCAAGAGACGAAGAAGTTCAGCGGTATCGAAGCCGGTGCCGACTTTCCCGGCGTAACGCAGCTTGCCGCCGTCATGAACGCCAAGGATCAAGGACCGAAACGCGCGGACCTTGTCGGACGGCGTCCAGCCGACAATCACAAATTCCTGCCGCCTGATGCATTTGATCTTCAGCCAGCTTGCGCCGCGGGCCGCCACATAACTCGAATCCGCGAGCTTTGAGATGACGCCCTCAAGGCCGGCTGCGCAGAAGCGATCGAGCAGCTCTTCTCCGCGGCCGAGGATATGGTCGGAGTAACGAAGGACCGGATTTTTCGCAGGCAAGATCGCCTCCAGCTTCGCCTTGCGCTCAAGAAGAGGAAGCCTTGTCAGATCTTCGCCGTCGAGCTGCAGCAGATCGAACGCATAAAAGTCGATAGTCGCCGGGGCACCCTTCAATGCATTCTGAAGCGCCTGGAAGTTAGATCTTCCTTCCGCATCGACAACCACGGCCTCGCCGTCAATCAGGGCGGAGCGCACCTTGAGCTTGCGAGCCTCGGAGAGGATCGAGGGAAAACGGCTAGACCAGTCCAGACCAGATCGTGTGTAGGCTCGCGCCTCGCCACCGCCGACGGCAACGAGAATACGATAGCCGTCGTATTTCATCTCATGGATCCAACGATCGCCGGCAGGGACCGTGTCCACGAGCGTTGCGAGCTGGACCGGCCGGAAAGCGGGCGGCGCTAAAGTGACCTCGTCACGAGCGGGCGACTTCGCTTGACTAGCGCTCGACCCATTGATTGCCTTACGCGACGTTGGCTTGACCACTCTGACCTAAACCATACTCCAGAGACGAAATAGCGTTATCCGCGTCCAACGCGCGACTACTTCTTTAGTTTCGCTGCAGGCCGTATTGAGCTTTTCGCGATAATTGCCGACCCGCTTGATTAGCGCCTCGGCCTGAGGCCGTGCTCCTGCCTCCGGCCCTTCCATTTTCCCGATTTGCGCGCACAATTAACTGGCAATAATCAAGAGCAGGAACGTGCCCTCAAATGCCGCCACAGCGTATCCGCTTTCTGCCATCGGCTTTAGAAGCCCGACATTCCGGTCTTTGCGCCGCATGTCGGCCGGCGAAGTCGCCTTTGCCAGCGCCTGAAAGCCGACATCGCCAGCGGCCACTGTGGAGGTCGTGGTTGCGCCACTTTCGGACCTTCGAGCCCGTCCAGTTAAAGGTGCAGTTCTCGACACCGAAGCGGTCCTTGGATCGGGAGGCGTGGCCACAGGTTTGGCGCTTAACGCATTTGATCGTTGTACGATTGTTGGTGAAACCGCGAACGGTATCGTCAACGATGACGCGCGTGCTCCTATGTCCGGATGAGCCCACTCGGCTGGTGTCCAACGGATCTTTATGAGTCGTCGCCAGAGGTCGGTACGGGAGGAGGTGTGATTTCCTCACCGTCGCCGGACGAAGCGTGCCGAGGCCTCACGTAATCGCGGTCGATCTCGCCTTCCTCAGCCTTGTAGAAATACTGGCTCGCGATGAGCCAACCTTTGAGAGGCCGAAGCGGGGGGATGCAAGTGATGAGCATGAAGGGCAGCGTGGTCAGCAGATGGACCCAGTACGGTGTCTCAAAAGCGACCTGCTGCCATACGCCAAGAAGAACGCTCGGCACACATGCAAAGCAGATTACGAAGAACGCGGGACCATCAGCGGGATCTGCAAACGAGTAGTCGAGATCGCACACTTCGCATTTAGGCTTAAGCGTCAGGAACCCGTTGAAAAGATGCCCTTTCCCGCAACGGGGGCACAAACCGCGTACACCAGTGAGAACCGGTTGAAGTGGAGGCCATTCGTCAGTCATAATTGGTCCTCAAGATTGCCGTTTCGAACGAGCATGGGCGTCTGCCTGAATCGTGCTCAATCACCAGTGATTGTCCCCTCACGGGTTTGCCTGGAAAGACTGGCCAGAACCACTTCCCCGTGGATGTTCCACGCGCCATTGGCGAGCAGGGATCTCTTTGACGTCGCGCGCCGTGCCTTCGCGTCTTTCTCCTGCTGCCGGGCAAAAATGGGATCATCGCGCCCGGCGGTAAGCGCGAGCTCGATCGACAGCCGTGCCTTCGCATCGAGCTTGAAGCCCGCCATGGCGGTGACCTCCTTGATCCGGGTCTCGCTTAAAAGTCGAAGTCGCTCAAGCCTGGGTGATCGTTCGGTCGGCGGCCGAGCGGCCAGCGGAACTTGCGGTCCGCTTCCGTGATCGGATGCTCGTTGATGCTGGCATGGCGCGCGCGCATTAGCCCGTCTTCGGCGAACTCCCAGTTCTCGTTGCCGTAGGCACGAAACCACTGACCGCTGTCGTCGTGGTATTCATAGGCATAGCGAACGGCGATGCGGTCACCCTGAAAGGCCCAAAGCTCCTTGATCAGGCGATAATCGAGCTCGCGGTTCCATTTGCGCGTCAGGAAGGCCTCAGCCTCGGCACGGTTGGTTGCGAATTCGGCGCGATTGCGCCAGCGCGTGTCGACTGTATAGGCAAGCGCCACTTTGGCGGCATCGCGGCTGTTCCAGCCATCTTCGGCAAGGCGGACCTTCTCGATGGCGGACTGTTCATTGAAAGGGGGAAGCGGCGGACGGGACATTGATAAGTTCCTCGTTTGTGTGGCGCTGAAAGGATGGGAGGGTGGTCGCAGGAAACGACCACCCTTCGTTGGTCATGCGGCAAGGCGATCGATACGTGGAAAATCGATTTCGTGCCCAGAGCTTCGTTGACGTAGTTGGGGAAGGTGTTCAGCGCGACATGCGCGATGATCTCGAGAATTTCGGCATCGCCGTAACCGGCGGCGCGGACCTTTTCGATTTCGTCCGGCGCCACCGAGCCGCGCGCGTCGACAAGGGCGCGGCCGAATTCGACAGCGGCGGCGGCCTTTGGATCGTTCGAGGTGCCGCGGCGGTTTGCTTCGATTTCGCTCTCGTCCAGCCTGGCGAATTTTGCGCCGGTATAGGTATGCGCGGACAGGCAGTAATCGCAACCATTGGCCTCGGCCATGGCAGGGCGATCCGCTCGCGGGTGGCCGGAGCCAGCTTTCCCTTGCCGAGAGCGCCCTGCAGCGCCGTCAGGCCGTTCAGAGCGGCGGGGCTGTTCGACACCAGGCGAAAGATGTTCGGCACGGAGCCGATCTGCTTCTGGACGGCTTCAAGCACAGGGCGGGACGCTTCCGGTGCATCGTTGATTGTGGCGGGCGTGGGAATGCGGGACATGTCTATATCCTTGATTTGGTTTTGAAAGGCTGTCCCTTTCGTCCCCGATAAGATGCTCCGGTCTGGACGATGATGAACATCGAAAAGGCGGAAGATACTCCTGTGTCAGACGCATCAATGACGACTATCAGAGTTCGAGTTGGATCCGGTTTCCCCGTCGGTTTCTTGGGCGGGGACTGCGCAGCACAGCAGCACTTCGCCTTCGCCAATCGCCGCCGTCGGCTCCTTGACGTAGGTCACCGCACCTTTGGTGAGCTTGGTGCGGCATGATGTGCTCCAAAGCAGGCGGTCGGGCTCATTCTTGATAAGCCCACTCGGCTGGTATCCAACGCATCTTTCCACCGTCGGCCACGATCCGTCCCAAGCCTGGGAAAGGCATGTGGGTGGCTGCGACCAGGGCTTTTTCCTCGGCCGCACGCGGGAAAAATCGTTCGCGCATGATCTGCGCGGCCGGTCGGTCCTGCTCGAACAGGAAGCCGACCTCCGGATTCGAGGGATGGACAACCGGGAAGAGCATGTCCGAAACCATCAGCAGACTTTGTCCGCCATCCTCGATGCGGACTCCGATGTGTCCGGGCGTGTGGCCGGTCAGGTCGATGATCGAGACGCCCGGTGTGATCTGACGTTCGCCATCCATTGCCTGCAGGTTTGGATAGAGGCGGACCAGTTCCAAAGATGCATCGAAGCTGGGTTTCAGGAACTCCGGAGCTGAAATTCTCTTCGCGGGATCAGTCCAGTACGCGACGTCACGGCGATCGACGTACACGTCAGAATTCGGGAAGTTCCGGGTTCCACCGGCCACCAGGCCGCCCAGGTGATCGACATGCATATGCGTGACGATGACCGCCCCAATATCTTCTCTCGTGATTCCCATTGTGTCGAGCGCACCAGGGAGCTGTCCCGTTTTGCCCATCGCGCCGGCGGGACCGGTGTCGATCAGGATCAGGCGCTCGCCGTCATCGACGAGATACTGGTTAAACACGAAGCGGATGCCTCCGGGCTTGGCCGCCGATATCGCCTGCGCTCGTTCCTCAACTTGTTCGGGCGTGCTCCCGGGGAAATAGCCGAAGGGCATATCGGCAAAGCCGTCCACCAGCGCGGTTACGGTGAAGCGGCCGATCTTGATTTGTGCTGAGGGGACGAGCGTTTTGGGATCGGCAGTCCGCGCTTTCGCGGTATTCACGCTGGCGGCCAAAGCGGAGCCTAGTGCAACTGGGACCGCGGGGATTGCGAAGGCAAAGGCTCTGCGCGAAAGATTTGTCATGAGTTTCTCCTGCTGAACGAAAGTTCTCTTCGGCACTGGGTATCGGGGTTGATTTTGGCGTGCGGGCGCATCAACCCGGCGCTTACGCTCTCCAGACACGCTGGACAGATAGACTTTCACCGGCGCGTCGTCGGTGGCCACCCATAGATGCCCAATTACTATCTGGGTTCTTGAGCAGAAGATCTGGCTGCTCGGAGCACAAAGTCGGGCTTTCGGTCATGTCCATTACCTTGTGTAGTACCAGTTAAAATAATAGCCGGGCCCGCATCTTGGACGCTCATACTTGCGCCATACCGCCGTCGACAAAGAATTCGACGCCATTTACAAAGCTGCTTTCTTCCGACGCCAAGAAAAGCGCCGCTGCTGCGATTTCGTCCGGACGTCCCATGCGTCCCAGAGGAGTCTGGGCGATTAAAAACTCCGTCATCTGACGATCTTGTTCGAGATCAGGCGTTAAGCCGTGCAAACCCGGCGTCGAAGTGGCGCCCGGCGACAGGACGTTCACCCGGATCCCGGAACCTTTCAGATCGAGAATCCAGCTCCGGGCGAAGCTGCGAATCGCTGCTTTGCTCGCGCCGTAGACGCTGAAAGCAGGGGATCCGTGGCTTCCAGTAGTGGAACCGGTTAAAATAATCGAGCCACCGCCCTGCATCAGCGGCAATGCCTTCTGGACGGTAAAAAGCGTGCCTTTAACATTGACGCCGAAGGTTGTGTCGAAATGCGTCTCGGTAATCTCGCCCAGCGGCATGAACTCGCCAAGCCCGGCATTTGCGAAGAGGATGTCGATGCGGCCCTTCTGGGTCGTGACGGTCTCATACAGTCGGTCGAGGTCCTGAGCACTGGAAACATCGCTGCGAACGCCAGTGACGTTGTCACCTAACGACGCGACGGCTTTATCCAGCTCGGGCTGGCGCCGTCCCGTTATGAACACGTACGCGCCCTCCTCCATAAAGCGCTTTGCACTTGCTAAGCCGATACCGCTATTTCCGCCGGTAACGAGAGCGATTTTTCCGTCTAATTTTCCCATGATCGGCTCCAGTGCGCATGGCTGCAGAGGCAGCGGTTTTAAAGTTTAACTGAAGAGCTGCAGTGCCCTCGCCCGGCTGGTCATACGCCCGCGTAAGCAAGCCTGGTGAAGAAGGCGGGATTCATGATGAACTGTCTCGGCGCCAGCCAACCTCCCGCCTCGGCGAAAATAGCCGAGGCTAGGCAGCACAGGCCGAAGCCGCGGCGAGACAAATTGATTGTATGCGCATTGGGCATCGCGCTCTCCTACGCCATGTAGTGTCAGGCTAGAGGGCCTCGCCGGGAGCCTCACCCTTTGATGAAATCCAGGATGTCCTGGTTCAGCCGGTCCTTGTGGGTCGTCGGTTCCAAGGTCGAAGAGGATCAGGTCCTTCTCGGTCCGGATCAGCGGAACGTTGCATTTCGCATCGATGGCGCCGCTGCTCCCGCCAAGCCGTTTCTCGATGTCGACCCATTCGGCAGGCATCGCGTCCGGTGCGACGACCTCCGCCGGCAGCATAAAATGGCCGTCGCTCAGCACCGTGATGTTGAAGGAACCGTGGCGGAAGCGGTGGGGCGAGGCGGCCATGGCGCGCCATGGCCGCACTGAAGAGCAGCCGACAAACCCGGCGGCGCCGGCAAGGAAGGTGCGTCGATCAAGTCTCATGGCCCAATCTCCTGATCTCGAATTGTCTGGTGGCTGCAGCCAACAGCGCAGCGACGGCGGCAGACGGCGGCCAGGCCCCGTCGCCGAGGATGAGCAGGCCATCTCCCGCGCCCTTAGGGAGGATATCCAGCAGGCTCGGTAGAACGGCGATCGGCTTGCCTGCCTGTAGGAACTGAGCGATCAGCGCCGCGGCCGAGTTGCGATCAGCGTCGCGCCAGAGCGCGCCCGGCTCGCCGACGCAGAAACCGCCGTGAAAATCCTCCTCGAACAGCTCGCCGAATCTGAGCGTGTTGGCGAGATCGTCACGGGCGCGGCGGTCGGCCTGGAACCGCCTTGCAAGCTCGTCGGCTTCCGCTCCCAGTCGCGTGAAACGCGTGGGCCAGGGGTAGCCGCCGCACATCGACGCTACAAGCACCTCGGCGCCCGCATCCTGAAGCGCGTAGTAGACCCCCAGGAACTGCTCGAGCCCGACGTTGCCGGCTTCCGAGGACCGACTGAGCATGACGGCTATGCGAAGCGGCGCGCCCGTGGACGTCATCTCGGCCCCCTGACAATCACTCGACTCCGGCGCACGAAGATCCTTGGGCCGTCCGCGCGCTCCAGATATTCCTCCGCCATAGCGGTCCTAGTCGAGGTCATGGCAAGTCTCCTCTTTCGCTTGCGGTCAGCTCTTGATGAAGGCGAGCAGGTCCGCGTTGACGATGTCGGGATGCGTCGTGCACAGGCCATGCGGAAGACCGGCATAGGTCTTCAGCGTTGCGTTCCTGAGAAGCTTGGCGGACAGCGGAGCGGAGTCGGCGTACGGCACGATCTGATCGTCGTCGCCGTGCATGACGAGCACCGGAACATCGATCTTCTCCAGGTCGTCGGTGAAGTCGGTTTCCGAGAACGCCTTGATGCAATCGTAGTGCGCTTTGGCGCCGCCCATCATGCCCTGCCGCCACCAATTGTCGATGATGCCCTGCGAAACCTTCGCGCCCGGCCGGTTGAAACCGTAGAAGGGACCGGAGGGCACGTCGTAGTAGAATTGCGCCCGGTTCGCGACCAGCGCCGCGCGAAACCCGTCGAACACCTCGATCGGTAGGCCGCCCGGGTTCTTGGCGGATTTCACCATGATCGGCGGCACTGCGCCTATCAGCACCGCTTTGGCGACGCGACCCGGTTTTGCGCGAGCTACGTAATGCGCGACCTCGCCGCCGCCGGTCGAATGGCCGATATGGACGGCATTCTTCAGGTCGAGCGCCTCGGCCAGTTCGGCAACGTCGGCCGCGTAGGTGTCCATCTCGTTGCCGGTGTCAGACTGTGTTGAGCGGCCGTGGCCGCGGCGATCATGCGCGATGACCCGGTAGCGGTTGTGCAGGAAGAACAGCATCTGGTTGTCCCAGTCGTCGGCGCTGAGCGGCCAGCCGTGATGGAAGACGATCGGCTGTGCGTCCTTCGAACCCCAGTCCTTATAGAAAATCTCGGTGCCGCCCTTCGTGGTGATGAAGCCCATGTTCTGTCGTCCTTCGCTGGGTTGAGTGGTGGATTCAGCGGAAATCGCCTGCGCAGCGTATGCCGGCAGAAGGGTCGCCGCTCCGGCGGTGATGCCTGCTGCGAGCATCTCGCGGCGGGTGAGTTGGATCGGATGCAGGGTGGCGCTCACGGCTGTGACTCCTCGCCGAGGAAGCGAATGACCTCGTCGCCGAACTCGCGCGGGTACTGGAACAGGAAGGCGTGGCCGGAGTCCGGGTAGACGATCAGCCGCGCGTTCGGGATCGCCTGCGCCAGGGCGTAAGACTGGAGCGTCGGGATCATGACGTCTTCGTTCCCGTTCGCCACCAGCACCGGCTGGCGGATCGCCCGACACGATTGAGAAGCGATGTTTCCGGCGTCCCTAGATCCCCTGCGGCGGCAAGCATCGCCTTCCAGGTTTTTTCGCTCACTAGCCTCGCAAATGAATCCTTGCGCTCCCGTAGCCGAGCGAGGTGCGCACGTCCGGCCGCCTGGCTGGTTTGCGTGTCCTTGAAAAAGAGGAAGAGGAAGTCGTCGTCTGTGTTTGTCGGCTTGGTGGCGACCTCAATTGCCATGGGATTCAGGTTTGCGCCCTCGACATAGCCCGCGCCGCTACCGGCGATGACCAGCCTGCGCACGAGGTCGGGCCGCTGGAGCGTCAGTTCCTGCGCGACGAGGCCGCCGAAGGAGAAGCCCAGCAGATCGACCTGCTTGAAACCCAGGCCGTCGATGAAGGCGCCGGCGTTCCTCGCCCAATCGGCCATGCGGAGAGGGGCCTCGCCGCCGGAGCGGGCCACGCCGATATTGTCGAATATGACGACGTATCGGCTTGCCGCGACATGATCGAGGAATGCCGGGTCCCATTCGTCCATCGTCCCGCGAAAGCGGTTGAGGAGAACCAGAGGCGTTCCGGACGGCGTCCCGAGCGTCCGGTAGGCGTAGGCGACGCCGTCGACGTCGAACGTTTTCGTCTCCACGCAGGCGGCGTCGCAGAACCCAGTCTGGCTGGGTTCTGCCGAGGTGGTCGGGTTGGCCGTCGTCGAGGTGATCAGGACGGCGAACAGTGCAGTGCCGGCCAGACCGGCGACGACCGCTTGACGTAAGGATGTACTGCGGGTTGAAGTCATCGCTCTTTCCCTCTGCGCGCTTCGTTCGATGACGAGACAGTTGCGCAGTGGAGCGGCGTGAACCAGTTAATCGTTGCTAAACGGCGCTAACCAGCTTGTTTAGCGTTACCAGACTGGCCACCGAACGCGCCTCCAGAGCCAACGCGCCTTGATCTCGCGCCATTTCGATCGCGCGCTGGAGGAGCAGCCGGGCCTCAGTCGGGCGCGAGGCCTGTTCGGCAAGTATCTTGCCTTTCTGGTGCAGCAGTTCCGGGCAGTACCAAGCCTCGCCACTCGACCTGCAGCGCGCCAGAGCGTTGTCGAGCAGCGCCACGGCTTCCAGCTCCTGGCCAATCCTCGCCAGCCCGGAGGCGAGTATCGATTGGAAGACAGTGTGGTAAAGATAGAATCCCGCACGATCCAGCCGGTCGAGAGCTTCGCCGACGAGTGTGACGCCCGTTGCGGCGTCTCCGGTTCGAATCAGGATATCGCCCTCGAAACATTCGGCATAGGCATGCCAAACGTCGAGCGCGTGGTCGTGCGTGCGCCGATGCAGCATGTCCGTATAGCGCTCGGCGCGTGCGAGGTCACCGGCCATCAGCGACACCGGACAGGCGGCGTCCGACAGGGCGTGGCACAATGTGAGATTGTGGCCCGCGGCAAGAGCGGCGCTGACCATATCGTCGATCTCACGCAGGGCCGCTTCTGTTTTGCCGCGCAGCCACAGCAGACGCGCCAGAGTAATGCGGGCGGTGATGCGTTGATCGTATTGAAATCGCGCCAGATGCGATCCGTTCGACGGCGGGCGATAGGCATCCAGCATGCGCCGAACATGGCTTTCCGCGGCTGGCTGATCGCCCAGCAGATGCAGTGCCCTTGCCTTCATCCTCTCGCCGATCAACTGGTCCGAGACCTCTGCCGAACGCTCAGACAGCGCGCAGAACGCCTCGGCCCTTTCGAGCGCCGCTCGAGGTTCGCCGCCGTTTGTCCGATCGACCCACAGCGCCCAAAGCGCGCGCAGCTGGAAGTCGACATCATCGACCCTCTGGGCGATCTCGAATGAGCGCGTCCAGGCTTGCGCGCCCCCGGGCCGTCCTGAAATCGCGCGCATGTGCGGAAAGCCAAGGGCCGCATGAAGCCGCATCAGGCTTTGCTGATCGGCGTCGGGCTGTCGTTCGAGCCAATCCAGCGCTTGCCTTACCCGCAACAGGCATTCGTCGACCAGCGAAAGATGGTACCACAGCGGAATTGCCGCGACTGTCATTGCAACGCCGGCCGCCGCGTCGCCGCCCGGCGAGAAGCACCAGTCGAGCGCAGCCCTGAGATTGCCGACGTCGCGGGCGAAGCCGTCCACCCAGCCGGCGTCCTGCTCATGCGGCGCGGCACATTCGAGCAGGCTCCGATAGTGGACTGCGTGGCGGCGCGAAGCGTCTTCCCGCGACACGGCGACCGAAAATTTCTCGGCTGCGTAGGCGCGAGTCATGTCAAGCAGGCGATAGCGCACCGGATAGGCATTGCGATCAACGACCACGAGCGACTTCGCGGCAAGGTCGATGATGCACTCTTCGACGTCGCCGCCACTTTCACCCGACACCACTGCGCGCGCCGCCGCCAGCGTAAAATCCTGATTGAACACCGAAAGCTGCGCGAGAGCGGCCTGCTGTGCCGGGGAAAGCAGGGAAAAGCTCCACTCCATCGTCGCGCGAAGCGTCTGGTGGCGTGGCAGAGCCGTGCGTCGTCCACGCGTCAGGATGTCGAAATTAGACCGCAGCGATTCCGCAACGCCGGCAATGCCGAACGTATCAACGCGCCCCGCAGCCAGTTCGATAGCGAGCACGATGCCATCGAGGCGGCGGCAGATATCGGCCACCACCGGGGCGTCGGCGTCGCTCAAAGAATAACCTCCAAGGCTTGCCGAAGCGCGCTCGACGAACAGCTGGACCGCAGCAAAATCCAATGCCCTTGCCGCATCCAGCTTCTCGTCCGGTCCCGGGCAGTCCAGCGGCGGCAAGCGCAGAACCCATTCGGGCGCGACCCGAAGCGGCTCCCTGCTGGTCGCCAGGATCGTCACGTGCCGCGTCCTGGTGATCAGTTCCTCGGCGATCGCCGCGACTTCGTTGATGAGGTGCTCGCAGCAGTCGAGGACGAGCAGCATCGAGCGATGACTAAGCTTGTTCGCCAGCTCAGCGAGCGGATCGGTCGAGGCGAGCACTAAACCCGCTGCGGTGGCGATCAGCTCGGTGATCAGCGCTCCATTGGCAATCCCGGAGAAATCGACGAACGCCGTGCCGTCCGAATAACCATCATCCAGGCGTTGAGCAAGAGCGAGCGCTACTGTCGTCTTTCCAATGCCTCCCGGACCGACGAGGGTGAGCAGCCTTTGCTCGGGCAGCTGCCCCTCAAGCTGATCGAGAACCGCCTCTCTCCCGATGATGCGGTTGGCCAGCCGGGGTAGCGGCAGTCGGGCTATCGTGGGTTGCTGGCCATCGGCCCGCGTCGGCGACTCCTTGCGCGTGACCGGCGCCACGAAGCTGTAGCCGCGATTTGGAACGTTCGAGATATATTGCTGCGCCTCGGGGCCCTCGCCGAGAATCTTGCGCAGCGACGTGATGTGGACGCGCAGGTTGTTTTCCTCGACGAACATGTTTCGCCAGACCTGGGAGACGAGCTCGTCTTTGGAAACGATCTCTCCGGCGCGCAACACCAGGACGATGAGGATATCCAAAGCGCGGCTGCCAATCCTCAGCCTTTCGTCGCCCCGCATAAGCAGGCGCTCGGCCGGCACCAGCGTAAACGAACCAAAGGAGAGTGCGGCGCCCGGTGTCACATTCCAAACCTAGTGGTGCAACGAAGTTTTAGATTTCCACAAGAAGCAGGTCTGTGTGAAGCTATACCTTGGATTCATGACTTGCACGCCTCGGTTCCAACGTTCGCTTCGGCCCCGACTCTGACGGTCGGCAACGCGCCCCTTACCAGTCGTCGAGCCGACTACCGGCGAATTCCAGAAGCGGACACACGAGGCAAGCCGGCTGACGAGCTAGAGCGCGACGACTAGCAGCGTTTGGCTCGACCGTTATTCGCTGATTTATATGCAACCAAGTCATGGCAACCCTTGACCGGCAGCACCCGCGCGACCTTCTTCTTGAACCGCACCAGTCTGGGCCCCCTGAGCGTGAATGCCAGCGCCGTTTTGCTGAGCCGCTGGCAACAGTATGGGAATCGGTGATAAGTAATCACGCGGTCGAACTGGCTTGTTGAAGAAGACGCTTGGCGAGGCACAAGAATAATCAGAGAGTTGGGGGGAGCGTGCTCTTAAAAATCAACCGGATCAAGGACCTAGGAGTTTTCTCAGATTAACCTGGGATGCCAAGCTGCCCGCGTTTGAGCGCTTCAACGTCTTGTACGGCGAAAACGGCTCAGGCAAAACCACCCTTTCCCGTCTTTTCGATTGCCTCATAACGGGCCTCCATGAGGAATACCCCTCGCTCGAATTCAAGATTGAATCGGAAACGGGAGAACTTGCGCACGGCATGGCCGCAGCCAGGAAGGTTCGCGTTTTCAACGCCGATTTTGTACAATCCAACATCGGCCAACTAGACGGCAATCTCAAACCCATCCTCGTCATAGGCGAGGAGAACAAGGCCGTTGCAGAGGCCTTGGCTGCCGACGAAGTGGAAGTCGCAAAAAGGAACTCCGCAATTACAGCCGCCGAGGCTCGCATCAAGTCTCACGAAACAGGCCGAGGAAAGATATTTTCGCAGATAGCGAGCACTGTCAGCGAAGCGACGAGTGGCACCACTCAGCGCACATATCGCAAAAACAACGCTGAAAGCGCTTTCGCAAACCTTTCCGCTACCAGCACCCTTTCCGATGAACAATTGGCAACCCATCGCAGGACGACCCTGCAGGCATCAATCGCGGAGAAAAAGGCGCAAATCTCCAACGCGCATAAGGCGGGCGAACAGCTGACCCAGATGCTGCAAACTTTTCTCGGTCGCAGCGAACTCGTCTTCAATTCAGGGGATGATGGCTACCGCGTCCACCGTAATGGGAAAAATGCGAAACGCCTGAGTGAGGGCGAGCGGACGGCGATTGCATTCATCTATTTCATCGTCCAGCTGAAAGACCAGGACTTCAAACTGTCGGATGGGGTCGTCGTTATCGATGATCCTGTATCGAGTCTGGACTCAAACTCAGTTTATCAGGCGTTCGCATTTCTCAAAAACGCAGTGAGGGATGCGAAGCAGGTATTCCTCCTGACTCACAATTTTTCGTTCCTGCGATTGCTCATAAACTGGCTGCAGAACGACCCCGCTACGAGGAAGAAAAATCAGCTGTACATGCTTGTTTGCCGAATAGATGCAGCTGGACGCCACTCGACAATTGTCGGCTTGGATAAGGCCCTCATTGACCACCCCACAGAATACCATTTCCTGTTCAAGACACTCGCCACCTTCAAAGGCGATGGAACGATTGCAGGGTGCTATCACATTCCAAATGTGACCCGGAAAGTGCTGGAGACATTCCTGGACTTTTTCGTACCCGGCAACAACAGCCTCTACGCGAAGTTGTCTGCGGTGAAGTTCGACGAGAACAAAAAAACGGCCATCTACAAATACGCCAACGATTTATCACATTTCACCGGCCAAGGCTTTGAGCCTGGACTCGTTCAGGAGAGTCAGAAGAACGTCACCTACTTGCTGGAAATGATTCAGGCGCTTGCCCCGCAACATTACGACGGCATGGTTACGGCAACGTCATGAATTGGGAGTGTGAGTTTCCCCCTGCAGACGGGGCAAAAATATGACCTATGACTTTTCAAGTCTGGCTCACGCTGATTTTGAAGACATGGTGCGCGATCTCGTCGGCCTTGAACTCAAGATGCGCTTTGAGGCATTCGGTCCGGGGCCTGACGGAGGCATGGACGGACGACAATCAAAAGGCGGCTCCACGGCAATTCTCCAGGCTAAGCATTATGCCGGTTCCTCATTTGATGCGCTCGCTGCCGCCATGAAACGCGAGCGTGTGTCGATAGATAAAATGTCGGCATCTAGATATTTGCTTGCGACCTCCCGGCCCCTATCGCCAGGCAACAAAGGCAAACTGGCCAAGATCATTGGGCCGACCCTAAAGACGCAGGCGGACAGGCGGAAACAGTGTCATGTGATCAGTCCGTGATTGATTTCAGGTTGTCGGAAGGGGGTCGGATCAAGTCTTCGAAGCATCTCTGGGAGGTCGGTCGCCAGGGGCGCTAGGGCGGGAAGCAAGCCTCGTCTCGGCAGGGCTGTTATTCGAGTCGCCCGGCGGGACCAGTCTCAGCCTGTGCAATTCCGCAGCCGCGGGCATGTCGTGCCTGTGGTCGCCAACGTGAAACCTATCGTGATCATGGCCGGAAGCCGTCGGCTCGTCCCCGTCCTCATGCGAATGGCCGTGATGGTCATGCGCGGCGGCGACAGCCGAATCCGGCACGGCAAAGTCTGGAACGGGCGAGCGCATGCCCAGCACTGCGAGCACAAGCAGGCAGATCAGGAGGGCCTTTGCGGCCGACAGGGCGGGCTTTCGGAACTCGATTGGAAGACTGCACCCGGTTTTTTCATCAACGGCCTTAAGCGGGAGGAACTGGTAGCGCGGAACTCGATGATCCTGCACGAGGTGTTCTTTGATGGGCTGGGCGAAGAAAGCGGCCCGGACCAGATCCTGCTGGAGGCCTTGGCCCGCGATTTCGAATCCTTCGATCGCTGGCGGGCGGAGTTTTCCGCCATGGGCCGGGCACAGGGTGGCGGTTCGGGCTGGGTGCTGCTCACCTATTCGCAGCGGGACCGCAAGCTGGTAAACGCCTGGGCCGCCGATCATACCACGACCATAGCCGGCGGTGTCCCGATTCTGGCTCTCGATATGTACGAGCACTCCTACCACATCGATTTCGGCGCGAAGGCGGCAGACTACGTGGATGTGTTCATTGGAGCCGTCAATTGGCCGAACGTCCTGCGGCTGTTCGGCCAAGCACAGCAACCATGATGTTTCGCGTCGAGTCACAAAGGTGCTTGCATCGCGGCCTTGTTCGCGTTTTCGAAACTGCTCATGGTCCTATCCTTTGTAGGTTGCGATTGGTCGCCGGATCGGGAGCCGGATGACATCCGGGTCCATCCATGCGAGTGCGGTCGCCACCAGATGACGCAGATCCGCGGATCAGAGCCGCGCCTCGAGGATTAAGTTGAACGGCGTCGCGAAAGCGCGGCGGAAGCGGCTGAAGCCGGCTTTGCGGAACACATCTGCCAGCCGCTTCTCGCCGGCCTGCGCGCCGAGCACCAGATGGCCGCCTTCTGAGATTGCGTGCGCACAACAGATCGTCGTGGAGGCCGCGTAGTACAATCTGGCTATCGGCGAGATGTTGTCTTCGACCCGGTCATTGGCGAAGGGCTCGACCAGCATCACGGCGCCGTCGGGCGCAAGCGCCTTGGCCGCATGCTCCGCCGCGCCCAGCGGATCGCCCATGTCGTGCAGCGCATCGAAGAAGCAGATCAGGTCGTAGCCCTTGCCGGGATAGTTGTCGGCCCGCGCCGCCGCGAAGGTCGCCCGCTGCGAAGCCCCCGCCTCGGCAGCAACCGTCCGAGCTTCTGCCAGAGATTGCTGGTGCGTGTCGAAACCGCGGAACTGCGAGGCCGGAAAGGCCCCCGCCATCAGCACCGTCGAATGGCCGTGCCCGCAACCGATATCGGCCACCAGGGCGCCTGCCTTGAGCTTGTCGACGACCCCGTCGAGGGCCGGCAGCCATTCGGGGACCAGGCTTGCCTTGTAGGCGTTGCGGTAGAAACCCGCGACCCCGCAGGCGAGCCGTCCGTCATGATCGCCCCAGGGTATGCCGTTGCCGGTGCGGAATGCCTCCACGGCCTTGTTCTCGTCGGCCCACATCGATGCGGGGACGGCCCAGGCGTTGGGAAAGAAGGCGGGGCTGTCCTCGTCTGCGAGGACCATCGCCTGCTCCGGCGTCAACTCATAAGTGTCGCTGACCGGGTGGTAGGCCACATAGCCGCCGGCAACCTGTGCGTTAAGCCACTCGCGCACGTAGCGTTCAGCGCAGTCGGCGCGGGTGGCAAGCTCACGCGCGCTTAGCGGGCCGGCCCCGGCCATGGCCTTGTACAGGCCGAGCCGGTGGCCGAGGCTGATCATCACGCCGCCGTAGCCGGCCGAAAGATCCCCGAATGCGCGTGCGACCAGCGCGTCAAGCTTCGCGGCATCGACATTGTTGTGGGTGTGTTCCATTTTCCTGCTCTCCTGTTTGCTGACCCAGAGGAATCTGAGGCTGCCCCATACATCACAGGGACAGGAGGCGAGCGGCAGAGCCGGAATCTCCAGAATCGGGCCGTTTATGCCACGCCGGTCGGCAATCAGTCGGCAACTCGCCTGCCTGAAATGCCGGCAGCTGGCATGGCTCCATCGCTCCATCGGTGTTATTTTCGCCGTCGAAGGGGACGGCCGGCATGCTGCGAGACGACACTGCCTCGACCAGATCTCAGACGCTCCACGTGAGCCTCGTCGCCATTCCGGAGGCGGTGGTATCAACGCTCTCCGGCGTTTTCGACGTGATGAACGCCTTCTCCATGTTGCACCCACCCGGAAAGACGCTACAGGCGCGGCCGTTCCAAGTGGAAATCGTGGGGCTCCGGACCGGCCCGCTGGAGCTCGCCAGCCTAATCCCTGTCACCGTGCAGCGAAGCGTGGCGGACATTGATGCAACCGACATAGTCATCGTTCCCTCGATCCTGCTCGGGCCGCAGGGCTGGCCGAAAGGGCAGCACCCGGAGTTGATCGAATGGTTTCGCGCCATGCATCGCCGCGGCGCGCTTCTATGCTCGGCCTGCTCAGGCATCTTCCCGCTCGCCGAGACGGGGCTCTTCGATGGCATGGACGCGACGGTGCATTTCGGCTATGCGCGGGCCTTTGCTTCCGCCTTCCCGCAGGTGCCGATCCACCCTGAGCGCGTGCTGGTCGTCTCCGGCAAGCGCGAAGAACTGATCACGTCCGGCGCCTCCATGACCTGGCACGATCTGGTGCTCTACCTGATAGCCCGCCATGTCGGAGCGACCGCGGCACAGGAGGTCGCTCGGCTCTTTGCGCTGCAATGGCATCAAGATGGGCTGGCACCCTATATCGTCTTCGAAGGGCGAAACGACCATGGCGATCTCGCAATTCAGGCGGCCCAGGACTGGGTCGCCACGAATTTCTCGGTGGCCAATCCCGTCGAAGCGATGATCGGGCGCACCGGACTTACCGAGCGCACCTTCAAGCGCCGCTTCACGAGCGCGACCGGCTTGAGCCCCATCGCTTATGTGCAGCGCCTGAGAATCGAGGACGCCAAGCGCCGCCTTGAGCGGACCGAAGCCTCGGCCGACGAGATCAGCTGGCAGGTGGGCTACGAGGAGCCGGCCTTCTTCCGCCGCCTTTTCAAGCGCGTTACAGGGCTCACGCCGGGGGCCTATCGGCGACGTTTCAAAATCCCCGGCTATGCGCGACCGAGAGCGCGGCTCACATCGTGACGGAGCAGACGCAGGGACAATTGAGTGAATTTCCCGCCTATAAAAGCAAGTTCCGAGCAGATTGCCGCGCCAAGATGTTGCGCACGTTCGAAACCTGCCATTGACCATCGCGCGCTGTGCGCACACCCCGGTTGTTCAGGGCGATCGCCAAGCCGCGCAGGCTTGTGACGCCAGAGCGCCGGATGGAGTCGATGATCGGCAGCACGGTCTGGGCAAATCTGTCAGCCTCCCGGATCGAGATCTTCCGACCGTTTGCTGCAGCTTCTGCGATGTTCGTCGGATTGCCGAGCTTCATTCCAGTGGTCTTGCGAGGGGCGAGGGCGGCCTTGGTGCGCTCCGAGATCATACGCCGCTCCTTCTCGGCCAAAGCGGCGTAAAGGTGCAACATGAACGGATCGGCATCGGCACCGAGCTCGGCGACGATGAACGGAACGCGCTGGACCATCAGTCCGGCAATGAAGGCGACATCACGAGACAGGCGATCGAGCTTGGCCACGACCACCGGGCATTTTGTCTGGCGGGCAAGTGCGAGGGCGGCGTTTAATTGCTCCCGTCGATCAAGAGCATCCGCGCCCTTTCCGGTTTCGATCTCGGTGAACTCCTGGAGGACGATCATCCCCTCGGCCTCGGCAAAGCGGGCGACCGCGGCACGGTGGGCCTCGATGCCCAAGCCCGAGTGTCCTTGCCGCTGTGTGGAGACTCGATAATAGGCGACCGCGCTCGTCACGCTGCTTTTCCGGGGTGTTCAAACTGCAAACCACCGTTTGCAGTTTGCTCATAAGGCCAGGACTAGCAACTTATGTCTGGCCCACAGGGGAAATAGCCTGCGCTCCGTTCAGGTCTGCTGCCGCGCGGTCTTGAGCGTGCTTAGCCGGTGTCCTATAGCCACTCTGGATCATTGGGGTTTTAACATGGACGAAAAACTGACAGCGCTCTCAAAACGTCTCAAGGACGAGCAGCGCGATCTACTTCTCGCCGCCGCCGAGCAGAACACAATACCGAGCGCCAGCACGATTCAACGAGTGGCCATGCTTGAGCTCAACATCGCTGCCATTGAGAATACCCTCGCCGACGAAAAATGATCTGAGCGGGTAAATGAGCGGACCAGCCGTCCGACGAGCCAGGAGTGCCGCCCTACAGGAGCTTCATATCTTCGTAGGTGGTCACGAAGGTCACTGACGTGTCCAGTTTTCCCTCTAGCTCATGGACGGAGGTCTCCTTCCAGCGGGCCCTAGTCTTCAGCCAGAAGATCGCTGCAGTGACGGCCTCCCGACCTTCACCGGTCGCCTTGCGGTAGAGGCTTTCGGCAAACCGGGCGTTGGCCTTGATGGCGCCGCTCTCGAGCTCATGGGCGTAGGTCGCTCAGCGCGCAACGCCAACCGACGACATTGGGCGCTATTAGTCGCGATACGACCGGCAGTTGATCGCCCCCGTTAAATTGCAGGTCGCGCCAGGTGCTGAAGGCGGCGGGTCCTCCCAGCCTGCAAAAGGTATGCGGGGCGGCCAAGCGCGGTCCAACTCCAGTCTGATGCCTTTTTCGTAGCCTAAAGAGCAGCCTAAAGAGGTCGCCTAAACTCGAACGGGCCAAAGAAAAATATTCACGGTTCTCGTGGTCATGGGCTTTCTCCGGAGAACGCCGGTCCCTAGCCGTTCTCATCGAAGAAGATGACGCGCCTCGACCACAGTGCGATCTTGGGCGCGCCTGTCACGCAACGGCTTTTTGCGCTTCGGCGGCCGGTACTTCTCGACGAGCCTGATCTTGTCGATGTCAACCGTCACCAGTGATCCCAAGTCGACGGTTGCCCTGCCGGTTTCCTCGTCTATGCGCGTGATCTCGCCGGTGAGCTCGATCTGCTGCCCTTCTTCACCTTGGTATGATCGATGATCGAATGGGGGAAGCCATAGCTCGGGATGGACACGCTGACACGGTCCTCTGTGACCCGCCTGCGGACGGTGGCCGTGATCGCCACCAGATCTCCAATCACAACTCCCCGCGCCATTCCATGAGTCTGGAGCGGGCGGCATTTTAGTCAAGATGTCGCTAATATACCGGAACTGAGCGCAGCAGCAGGTAGGCGCGCAGGCAGGCCGTCAGGGGGCAAATGCCCGGCCACGTAAGTCAGGGAGGGATAACAAGAAAGTTGCTCGACATCGCCCCGAATCGTGCATCACTATGGCCTTGCAATCAGAGCACAAGACCGATCCTCCAGACGAAGGCCTCGACGCATATTGCCTAGGGCATGCCGCGCTCAGCGTGCCCATATCCACCATGGAAGCCGCAGCGCTATGCATGGCTGCTTCGATGGGATGAAGCCAAAGAGATGGATGAGGACGAAGAAGAGTAATTCAACCACGCGCGAAGGTAAGGGCAGCGACCGACATTTCGCCGCCGTCGCGCCCTGACCGTTGTTCCCGCCGGTCTACATGTTTCACGTGACGGCCACTGAGACACTTTGCGATCGGCGTTTGGAATGTCTTGCCTGGCCTAGGTACCTGGCCGGACGCCAGCCGTCCTAGCGGGCGCCGCAACATCGCTCGGGAGGTTAGTCTTGGCAAGCAGGTGATTTCTTGAGGCGCACGCCCGGCCCCTCGCCATTCTCGTCGACGAAGATCACGCCTGCCGCCTCGAGGGCGGTGCGTATTGCGGCTACGGTGCGCTCTTGTGCAGCCAGCGGACCGATCTGCGTTTCGAGCCGCTTGATCGAAGGTAGCGAGACCATGGACGCGGTCGCCAGGTCCCTTTGCTCCCAACGAATTAACGCCCTAGCTGCTCTCACCTGTTCGCTTGTTAGCGCACTCACATTGATACCTCAGGTATTGACAATGCCTTAGGCACTGATTAATACCTGAAGTATCGCATACTGAGACTCAAGGAGCAAGAGCATGCCGAACATCTCTGTTCGGGCAGCCGCTGAAGTCGGCTTCTTACGTATGAGCTTGATGGCATGGAATTCGCTCGTGGGAAGTGATCCCGCGACTCAAAAATCAGTAGAGGAGCGTTTCATGAACCAGCACGTCAATCGCCGCACCGTCGTCGCAGTAGCAGCGGGTGTCGACCCAAACCGGTCCCGTCCGGAACGGTTTTTTGTTGGGAAGCGAGAGGCGAAAAGCGTTGTTGGCCGGGATGCTTTTATTGTTCCACGGCGGAAAGAATTTCGGCGGGTATGCAAATTTGCACACCCGCGCGACTATCGGTCCTATAGGTTTTTAGATTTGACGGCGGGCCGAATCGAGGCGTAAGGTCAAAAACCTAGAGGGCTTTTAGCATGCCAACGATTGGCGAGTTCAACGCGCGTTTCGCGGAAATTATCGAGATCTCCGAAGGGGCGATCATGAAAACTCAGCGCACATTGCGCGATGCTGGATTGCTGACAACTGGTGCCCGCGGCGTAAACGCTCCGGAGTTCGTGCCGCTCGACGCCGCAAGGATGCTGATTGCAGTGCTCGTGACGGATAGGCCATCGCTCGCACCTGCTGCCGTACGTAGCTTCGGGGGACTCAAGATAGCATTTCAAAACTGGCATGAGACCGATGATCCCGAGCACGGCGCTTTGATCGAAAAATTGAAGGCCACCGAGACCTTTGAGGAAATGCTGGCCCTCCTCATAGGAGCGATCGCTGGCATGTCGCCCGATTTGCGGTCGAAGTATTTGCGCTCTCTTCACGTCGACTGCACTGCCAGCGAGTTGGCCGCCCAACTTCAATGTCCCGGCGTGCAATCGTTCTTCTCGACGATCGGCCCCTGGATGGACCTTTTGGGCGAGTCGGACCCGAAGCGCCGTGACGAAAAGGTCAAGGCGGCTGAGCTCGAGCAGCAGCGCGCAAGACGACGCGCCGCAGCCTTCATGGTCGGCGGTGGAAGGATAACAACAAATCGCATCGTCAAGGGTGACGTTGTTGCCGAGATCAGCGCACTGTTTCGACGCGCGACGGCAGAACCGCTGAGAAAGGCGGGCTGACCGATGGTGACCGCTACGCTCAATGTCAAATGGACGCCTCGGCGCATTCTCACGGTAAAAGAGGCTGCCGAATATTGCAGCATCCCGGCTCGCCGGTTTGCCGCCGACTGCAACGTCACGCCCCTTTCGCTACCCGGCGGCGAGCGGCGCTACGACATGCGCGACCTCGACGTCTGGATCGACAGCCTGAAATCCGGTGATCCGACCGGCGACGACGAGCTGATTGGAAAGCTCGGCTAATGGCCGTCGTTCACGTCAAGGGCTTTGCCACCTGGCAGGACAGGAAACCGCCTTACAAATGGCGATGCCGGCATCGCAAGACCGGCGCCATGATCGACACAGAAAAGTTTCAGCTCGGCAGCTTGGCGTTCTTTGCCGAATGTGCGCGCATCGTCGCGCTCAATGACAAGACGGATGATCCGAAGCCCGGCACACTCGGCCAGCTCATCGCCCGCTATCGCGCCAGCGTGTTTTTCACCGATCTGGCCGCACGCACACGAGCCGACTACCAGCGCTGCTTCGACTACCTGCAGCCGATTGCCGACACCATGCTGGACCGTTTCACGCCGCCGCTGGTGGTTAAGATCCGCGACAAGGCGGCAGCCAAGCATGGCCGCCGCTTCGGAAACTACGTCAAGACCGTGTTGGCGCTGACGTTCGCATGGGGCGTAGAACGCGGTTACCTCAAGGTGAATCCGGCGATGAAGATCAAAGGCATCCGCCGGCCGCGCGGCATGGCCGACGCGAATCGGCCATGGTCGGACAGCGAGCGCGATGCTGTCGCCGCTGCGCTGCCGGCCCATATGCGGCTGCCGGTGGCCCTGATGATGTATTGCGGCCTCGATCCTCAGGATGCGCTCAAGATCCCGCCCACGGCTGTCTCTGACGGCAAGATTGACGCCAGGCGAGGCAAGACCGGCGTGGCGATGTGGTTTCCGCTTCCGGCGCCTGTAGTCGCTGCATTGGCGGTGGCGCCGAAGCACGACGCGATCACGCTATGCGCCAACAGTCGTGGCAAGCCTTGGACGCCGTCCGGCTTCCGCGCGTCATGGCGGCCGATCCGGCAGGCACTTGAGAAATCTGGCGCCGTGCAACCAGGCCTGACGCTGAAGGGGCTTCGCCATACCGTGGCGACCATCCTCGCCGAAATGGGTTACGACGAGCGCACAATAGCCGACATGCTCGGCCAGAAGACGATCGAGATGGCACGCCACTACTCAAAGCGCGCCAACAAGAGCCGGAAAATGTCGGCCGTGGTCACCGATTTCGACGCCGAAGTGAACAGGCGGCGAACAAAAACTGTCAAACCCGTGTGAGAAAAACGTCAAACCGAAAGACGTCGACACCATGAACAGCGCCAAAAAGACAAACGGAAACAGTGAGGTAGGATGGTGCCCAGAGGCGGATTCGAACCACCGACACGCGGATTTTCAGTCCGCTGCTCTACCAACTGAGCTATCTGGGCCTGTTCCGGCACGCGGGCAGTTCTGCACGCCGGATTCTTGAAAGCGCCGCAGGCGCCCCTTGAAAGCGCGTGGGTTATAGCACGGGAATCCGGCCTGTCCAGCGCCTAAGCGTTGATTTCAAGCGGCAAACGAGCAATCACTGGACAGCTCGATTCATGGGACGCGGTCGAAGTCACCAAGCCTTGCCGAACAGCTTCATTTGGGAGGGTCGTTGTCCGTTTCGTCCTCGTCGTCGCGGCCCGGAATGACATAGGCGCCCTTGAGCCAGCGGTTGAGGTCGATGTCCTTGCAGCGCACGGAGCAGAACGGGTAGGTCTCGCGCGCCGACGGCTTGCCGCATTCGGGGCAGGGCCGCTTGGGACGCAGCGGAGTGACCTTGTCGTCCGAACCCGAGTTCATGGCCGAACTGACTGCCAGTTGGCGTGCACCTTGAAGCCCTCGCCGGCCAGCAGCGCCACCGTCTCATAGAGCGGCAGGCCGACAACGTTGGTGTAGGAGCCGACAAGCTTGACCACGAAGGCGCCGGCCAGACCCTGGACTGCGTAGCCGCCGGCCTTGCCGCGCCATTCTCCCGAGGCCACATAGGCGTCGATTTCGGCGCGCGGCAGCCGCTTGAAACGCACCCTGGTCTCGACCAGTCGCTGGCGCAGCTTGCCGCTCGGCGTAACCAGGCAGATGCCGGAATAGACCCGGTGCGAACGGCCGGATAGCAGTCCGAGGCAATTGACGACGTCGTCGAACGTTTCGGCCTTGGGCAGGATGCGCCGGCCGACGGCGACCACCGTGTCGGCGGCCAGCACGAAGCTCGGTGCATAATCCTCTTCCGTCTGCAGCGAGGCCAGCGCCTTTTCGGCCTTTTCCTTCGACAGGCGCTTGGCCAGCGAGCGTGGATGCTCGGCGCGCAGCGGCGTTTCGTCGACGCCGGCCGGCAGCACGCGGTCCGGCTCGATGCCGGCCTGCTGCAGCAGTTCGATCCGGCGCGGCGAACCCGAGGCAAGCACGAGCTTCTGCAAAATGCTCATCGCGATCCCGGCCGAGCTCTGACGATCTTACTTGAAACGGTAGGTGATGCGGCCCTTGGTCAGGTCGTAGGGTGTCATCTCGACAAGGACCTTGTCGCCGGTCAGCACGCGGATACGGTTCTTGCGCATGCGGCCGGCGGTGTGGGCGATGATTTCGTGTTCGTTTTCAAGCTTCACCCTGAACATCGCATTGGGCAATAATTCCGTGACGACACCCGGAAACTCGAGGACTTCTTCCTTCGGCATTCGATACCTTTGCTTGGATGGATTCCCAGCGCCTAGAGCATGATGCCGAAAAGTGTGAAGCGGTTTTCGGACGACATCATGCTCTACTTCTTGGATTTAGAGGCGGATTCAGATTTCAGGTCGAACAGACCTGAAATCATCCGACTCTAGCCGGAATTTGGGCGGAACCTATATGATAATTGTGCGCTTGTGAACATGCTTAAATCAGCCCGGTTTCTCTGCTTCCGGCGCCAGAAAACGGCGGCCGATCCGCGCCTTCAGCCGTTCGCGCACCTCGCGATAGGCGGCCATGATCTGCTCGCGCGTGCCGCCGACGCCAGTCGGGTCCGGCATCGGCCAATATTCGACGTCGACGGAAAGCGAGCGGGTAAGCTCGAGCGCGGTGTGGTGGGCTTCCGGCGACAGCGTGATGATCAGGTCGAAATAGTCGTCCTCGAGATCGTCCAGTGTCCTCGGGTGCCGGTCGCCGAGCGAAAGCCCGTCCTCGGCCAGCACGGCGTCGACGAACGGGTCGCGTTCGCCGCCGCGCACCCCGGCCGACGCGACGAAAGTCGCGGCCGGAAGCACTTTGCGCGCCAGCAGTTCGGCCATCGGCGAGCGCACGGCATTCATGGCGCAGACGAACAGGATCGAGCGGGGCGGGATCGAGCGGGGCAGAGGGACTGACAGTTCAGCCTCGCCAGTGCAGTACGCAGACCAGCGTGAACAGCCGGCGCGCCGTGTCGAAATCGATGTCGATCTTGCCGGCCAGCCGGTCCATCAGTGTCTGCGAGCCCTCATTGTGCAGGCCGCGCCGGCCCATGTCGATCGCCTCGATCTGGCTGGGCGTCGAGGTGCGGATGGCATCGTAATAGCTTTCGCAGATCATGTAATAGTCCTTGACGATGCGCCTGAGTGGCGTCAGCGACAGGATGTGGGTTACGACCGCCGCGCCATCCTCGCGCGTCACCGCGAAGACCAGGCGGGATTCGGCCAGCGACAGTTTTAGCCGGTAGGGCCCGGCGCCGTCGTCATTGACCGGCTGGAAGCTGTTTTCCTCGATCAGGTCGAAGATCGCCACCGCCCGCTCATGCTCGACGTCGGGCGTCGAACGGCCGATCGATTCGTCGAGTTCGACATCGATGAGCCTGGCACGGGTTCGATCGTAGTCCGCCATGTCAGCTACATATTCAGCCGGATGGCGACGGAGCGTCCATGCCCGTCGAGGCCTTCCGCTGTGGCCAGCGCGATGGCCGCCGGCGCCAGCGCCCGCAATTGCTCCGGCCCGAGCTTGAGGATCGAGGTGCGCTTGACGAAATCGAGCACCGAAAGCCCGGACGAGAAGCGCGCCGAGCGCGCCGTCGGCAGCACGTGGTTGGAGCCGCCGACATAGTCGCCGATGGCTTCCGGCGTGTGGCGGCCGAGAAAGACGGCGCCGGCATTGCGCATCCGCGCCAGGAAGGCTTCCGGCTCGTCGATGGCAAGCTCGACATGCTCGGCCGCGATGCGGTCGACCAGCGGCAGCGCCGCCTCGATTCGGGGGACGTGGATGACGGCGCCGAAATCGCGCCAGCTCGCCGCCGCCGTCCCGGCGCGCGACAGGTTTTGCAACTGGCGTTCGACCGCCTGTTCGACCGCCGCGCCGAAGACAGGATCGTCGGTGATCAGGATCGACTGCGCCGACACGTCATGCTCGGCCTGGGCAAGCAGGTCGGCGGCGATCCAGTCCGGATCGTTATTGCCGTCGGCCACGACAAGCACTTCCGATGGCCCGGCGATCATGTCGATGCCGACCGTGCCGAACACCTGGCGCTTGGCCGCCGCGACATAGGCATTGCCGGGGCCGACGATCTTGGCGACCGGCTTTATCGTTTCGGTGCCGTAGGCAAGCGCTGCGATCGCCTGCGCGCCGCCGACGCGGTAGATCTCGGTTATGCCGGTCAGGTCCGCCGCCACCAGCACCAGCGGATTGATGATGCCGCCGGGCGCCGGCACCGCCATGACGACGCGCTCGACGCCGGCGACCTTGGCCGGCACGGCGCTCATCAGCACCGAGCTTGGATAGCTCGCCGTACCGCCCGGCACATAGAGCCCGACCGCCTCGATCGCGGTCCAGCGCGAGCCGAGCTCGACGCCGGCAGCGTCGGTATAACGGTCGTCGTTCGGCCGCTGCCGCTCGTGATGCGAACGGATGCGGTCACGGGCGAATTTGAGCGCCTCGATCGTCTGCGGGTCGGCCGCATCGTAGGCCTTGGCGATGTCGTGTTGCGACACGGCAATGCCGAGGCCTTTCAGATCGGCCTTTTCGAATCTCTGCGTGTAGTCGATGAGCGCCGCGTCGCCCTCGGCGCGCACCCGCGCGATGATCGCGCGCACCACCGCGTCGACGTCCTCCGAGACCTCGCGCTTGGTCAAAAGGAACGCGGCAAACCGCTGCTCGAAATCGGCATCGGACAGACGAAGCGTGATGGCCATCTTGTGTCCTCAGGCTCCGTGGAAGGGACGCGACGTCGCTTCCCAGGCGCCGCCAATGTCAGCCAGCCGCGCCTCGATGCACTCGACATCGAGCATGATCGCGCCGCCGCCTGAAAAGATCAGCTCGACAATGCCGGCCGGCTTGTCGAGCGCGACGAAGCTGATCGCCAGCAGCGACAGCACCTCGTCCGGCTTGTCGCGGGCAATGCCGCTGGTCTTGGCGCCCAGCACCCGGTCGAAATGCAGCACGCTTTGCCGCCGCTCATTGTGCTGGCGGAAGAAACCGGATTTCGCCTCCCAGACGAAGCGGTTCATCGTCATCATGAAGCGCTTGACCGCCGGCATGTATTCGAGGTCGCCGACCTTGAGCACGGCGTCCTGGACGTGGGCCGAGACGATGCTCAGATCCTGATCGTCGAGCGCGACAAGCTTGAGAAGGTTCATGCGGAGTTCGCACCTGCGAAGGATTACATCAGTTTTCTGTTAGGCGGTCTTGGCGATCCGTGCAACCGCGCCACGGATTCCAGCACAATCGCATCAGGTTTGCGCCGCCCCTCACCTGCCTGCCGGCATCCTCTCCCCGCAGAGTGGCGGGGAGAGGGACGCCTTCGCAAGGATTTCGCCAATATCCGGCGTTGCAGAAAGGGCGCCGAGGTCGCGGCCAGCCCCTTCTCCCCGTCACTATACGGGGAGAAAATGCCGGCAGGCAGATGAGGGGCAGCGCCGACCTCAGGCCGTTACCTCTACCCCGAAATCCGCTCGATCTCCGCGCCGCAGCCGGACAGCTTTTCTTCCAGCCGCTCAAAACCGCGGTCGAGATGATAGACCCGGTTGACCGTGGTCTCGCCTTCGGCTGCCAGGCCGGCGATGACCAGCGACACCGAAGCGCGAAGGTCGGTCGCCATCACCGGCGCGCCCTTCAGCTTCGGCACGCCGTCGACGATCGCCGTCTGGCCGGACAGTGTTATGTGGGCGCCGAGCCGGGCAAGTTCCTGGACGTGCATGAAGCGGTTTTCGAAGATGGTCTCGGTGATGCGCGACTTGCCCTTGGCCATCGTCATTAGGCCCATGAACTGCGCCTGCAGGTCGGTCGGGAACGCCGGGAACGGCGCTGTCGTCACGTCGACCGGCGCAATGCCGGCGCCATTGCGCCTGACGCGGATGCCGGAATTGGTCTGCGTGATCTCGGCGCCGGTTTGGGAAATCACGTCGAGCGCGGTCTGCAGCAGGTCCGCCCGCGCGCCTTCGAGCACGACGTCGCCGCCGGTCATGGCGACGGCCATCGCATAGGTGCCGGTCTCGATGCGGTCGGGTATCACCCGGACGCGCGCGCCAGACAGCGCCTCGACGCCGTCGATGGTGATGGTCTGGGTGCCAGCGCCATAAATCCTGGCGCCCATGGCGTTGAGGCATTCGGCGAGGTTGACGATCTCGGGCTCGCGGGCGGCGTTTTCGAGCACCGTCTCGCCCTTGGCCAGGGACGCCGCCATCATCAGCACATGGGTGGCGCCGACCGACACTTTCGGGAAGACGTAGCGATTGCCGACAAGACGGCCGTTCCTGGTCTTGGCGATGACATAGCCGGTGTCGACGTCGATATCGGCGCCCAGCGCCTGGAGGCCTTCCAGGAACAGATCGACCGGCCGCGTGCCGATGGCGCAGCCGCCGGGCAGCGACACCTTGGCCTCGCCCATGCGGGCAAGCAGCGGGCCGATCACCCAGAAGGAGGCGCGCATCTTCGACACCAGCTCGTAGGGGGCCGTTGTATCGACGATGTTGCGGGCGGAGAAAGTGACGGTGCGCGAATAGCCCTCCTGCTGCTTTTCGCGGCGTCCGTTGACCGAGTAGTCGACGCCATGATTGCCGAGGATGCGGATCAACTGCTCGACATCGGCCAGATGCGGCACGTTTTCCAGGGTCAGCGTGTCGTCGGTGAGCAGCGAAGCGATCATCAGCGGCAGCGCGGCGTTCTTCGCGCCCGAGATCGGGATGCTTCCGGCAAGCTTGTTGCCGCCGACAATTCTGATGCGATCCATGGAAGAGCGTCCCCTCGGCCGAAAAGCCGGTTCAATCGGTTGAGTCTGTTGTGGCCCGTCTAAACCATTGGCCGGTTTGGTTCAAGAAACAGGATTCTCGCCCTGGCCAGCCTGTTGATATCAATCCTTTTGCGTTTCCCTTAAGGCGCCGAACCCTTCCGGCCGCTTGTCAGCCTCGCCAGTGCGTCGCGAGCGCGACTGCGCCTTGCGCTTCTGCAGATTGGCGCGCAATTGCTCGGCGAGCCGGGTCTGGCGGTCAGCCTTCTTCGGTGGGCTGTCCTTTTTCGATGGCCCGCCCTTGTCAGTTGGACCCTCCTTGTCAGATGGAATTGCCTTGTCGTTCATGGCTCAGTCCCGGCTGACGATTAGAGCGATGTGGTTCCGCTTGACGCACAAACTACGATCTAGCACTTTTGAATCCTGGCAACGTGCTTTCCGAAAATCGATCCCGATTTTCGGGCCGATGCGCCAGCGCACTATTCAGGGAAAGCCAACATTGTGGCGCTGCCATGTCCGCAAAAGCCGTTGGAGCGGGCTTTCACAGATGGCTTGCGAATGGCTTGCGCTTGGCCTTGCGCTTGCCGGTTCGATATGGCAGAAGCCCCGCCATCAGCGGCTGCGGTAGCTCAGTGGTAGAGCACTCCCTTGGTAAGGGAGAGGTCGAGAGTTCAATCCTCTCTCGCAGCACCAGTTTATCCCCTTGAAATCGTTCAACCACTTGACACGCAAGGCTCGCGTGATCGCTGCAGATTCCTTCAACGGAGTTGGTTGGCACAAGATCGACAACCGCAGCCCCTTGACATCGACGCGTATCCATTCCCATACGATGAAGGTGATGTGCGACGAGATTCAGGCTCCCACGGCCAGAACAGGTCATAGCGCCCGGGAATCAGCCATGCGTGCGAACATCCTGGCTGCACAAACCATGCCGGCTGGGATTTTCGCGAGGCCTGGCAAGCCTCGCGCAGGTTCTGCTTCGAACATCGCGCCGAGAGGGAGCGGTTTCTTTTAGAACGTCAACCAATCCGCCATCCCTTCGCGTCTGAAGCCCTACCGGGTTGACGTCGATCAGCCTCGTGCCGCCGAAGGATTTCTACAACGCGATGGCAAGACTTTAGGCATGTCACCGTTTCGCGGTGTCAGCATCCCGCTCGTCGCGTCTGAGGAACTCGCTGGTGACCGTGCCGAGTTGGTTTTCCAGCCAATCTGCCATCGCCTCTTCTTCGCGGAGGTTTTCTTTACACGCTCTTTGGGTCTCGGAGTCGCCGACCTCGCCGGCTGCGGCAATGAGCATTTTGTAGCTGGCGATTTCCATATGTTCGAATGTGTAGCTAGCCAGTGATCCTTTCATCACCTCGTCGCCTGCAAACATGCCGCTGATGTTCTGTCCGATGGCGATTAGCTTACCGCCGGCGTCCTTCAGCGTCGAAGATCCGTCGCCGATCCGATCGAGGCATTGTTCAAGACGTATTGCCTGTTGCCTCGTTTCTTCGAGATGCATGTTCATCCGGTCGCGAATCTCGGGATAGTTTTCGAGACGCTCGATTTGGCCGCTCAACATGGTCTCGGCTTGTTCTTCCATGGCGTGAGCGTCGCGAAGCCACTGCACCAGACGTTCCTTGGAGTCTGTCATGTCTGTCTCCGTTGGTCAGCATTGTCTTACTGCCATCGCAACGCCGCCACAGACCGTTAGTTCCGATCGCCTGCAAAGCGCAGTCGATACCCGGCGGTGACCACGACACCCCGTCCCGCAGGTCGCTGCCTCCCCGGCCAAAAGCCCCTTGAAGCGCAACATTAGCGTCCGCTGATAGTGCTCTGTGAGCAATCGACGTTGCCTGGTAGGCGCCGGCCGGCAGCTTTGGTCCGCCGCAGGAACAAGCTCCAGAGGTTAGGGCGGTGAGTATCTCAGATCAGAGTGGCCCGAGGACGAATGTGGCCAGTAGGGCAACAAAAAGCACAGCGGTGATCACGGCGCCCCACATGAGGACCCTTCCTGTGCCGCGTTGCTCTTCCTCGCGAGGTATCTCTTTCGCCATAGCAAGCATCCTTTTTGAGAAGTTCGGTGACTCAGCAACGTGTCTTGCGGAGGCTGGTTCCCGGCAGCCATCTTGAACAGATCAGCTTTCGGAGGGGCCTATTGATGCCCTGGTTCATTTGGATATTCCCTTGGACCCACGCCATGGGCGCGCTGTCGCTAGAAGTCCATGCGAGGGACGCCGGTTATGGCACCGAATTCTTACTGCTAATTTAGCTGGAAGTGATGGAACCTGTTTGCCCCCGCCAAGTTCGTTAGGCAATGGAGGAGATTGCCACCATGAACAGTGTCATTTATCTCATCGGCCTTGTCGTCGTCGTGCTTGCGATCCTCTCCTTCCTCGGATTCCATTAGGAGATACCATGCAGCGCGAAGACGATCAGGGCCGTAAGCCGGCCGATTTCGAAACAGCCAAAAGCGAACTGTCCGAACGGTTCCAGCAGGAAACGCAGACCGCGACAGAGGCGCTACACGACGCTCGCGACGAACTCGCCAGGAAGGCGGGCGACTACGCTGCTGAAGCGAAGCAGGCGTTGTTCGACAAAGCCGAGGGCACACAGCGCGATATCAGCTCCAACCTGAAGGCCTTTAGCGGAGCCTTGCGAGCAGCAAGCGAGCATCTGGCGAATAACAATCAACGGACCGCTTCGAAGTTCACCCTCGATGCCGCCGGCTCGCTTGAACGCCTTTCATCTTCGTTGAAGGACAAACCATTCGAAGATGTTCTTGGCGAGATGCGGTCTTTCGGCCGCGAAAACTCAGGGGCGCTGATAGCCGGCTCAGTATTGGCAGGCTTGGCGCTGGGGCGGTTTATCAAGAGCACGCCGCCATCTGCCCGGACCGAGACACCGAGTCGATCGCAAACAGACGGGGGTTCAGAAACGGTTTCGAACTCGGATCAGTCCGCTACGCGATCGGCAGAGGCACCTGACACTACGCCGCCTCCCTTCAATCAGCCCAGAGACGACAGGGATTTGGCAGGCGCAAGCCTGGAGCAGAACCCATGACCAACAATCAGGAAAGTCGCGGCCTCGCAACCCTCGTCAGCGATCTGGCACAGCAGGTCACAAGCCTGCTTCAAACCGAAAGTAGGCTGTTGCGGGCCGAAATGTCGGAGAAAATCAGCAAGGCCGGCGCAGGCGCCGCCGAGGTTCTGGCCGGCGCCATATGCCTTCTCGCGGCCTTGATGGTGCTTTTGCAAGCACTCGTAATCGCCCTGGCGAGTGCCGGCCTGGGAGCGGGATGGTCCTCGCTGCTGGTCGGGATCGTCGTCGCGATACTGGGGATCATTCTCTTGCGCTCTGGCACGAAAAGCATGGCTCCTTCCGAGCTAACGCCTGATCGCACACAAGACCAACTCAAGCGCGACGCGCGCGTGATCAAGGATCAAATAAGATGAGCGAAAAATCCGCAGCCGAGCTCGAACGCGATGCCGACATCGCCCGTGCTAAAGTAGCAGACACCGCCGATTCGATCCGCAGCAAGATGACACCGGGTCAATTGATCGATGAATTTACCGGGATGTTCGCCGGTGGCGAGGGATCTGCCATGCTTGGCAATCTCAAGTCGCAAGTCAGGGACAACCCGTTGCCATTGACGTTGATTGGAGCCGGCCTGGCCTGGCTGATGCTGGGCGACGGCACGTCGGCAACCAACTCAGCTGCCGCCGCCTATCGGACACGCACAGCTCCTTTCTCTAACTTGCGCGGCGATGATTTCAGCCAGGGCAACGAAGGGTCCGGAATCGGGGCGATGCTCTCCGATACCGCCGGTTCGGTTACATCAGCAGCAAGCGACGCGGCCGAAGCTGCAGCAAACGCTGCTACGGGCGCCAAGGAGAGGATGACAACAACCGCCGGACAGCTCGGCTCAAGCGCCAGCGAGATAGCGGCTCGGACGCGCCAATCGGCACAAGACCTCTTCGAGCGCGAACCGCTGGCTATCGCCGCAGTCGGCCTTGCGCTGGGCACTGCCATCGGGGTGATGCTGCCCCACACAGCCACAGAGGACGAGCAACTTGGCGCCTACCGCGACAAAATTCGCGACAGTGCGGAGGAGGTTTTCGAAACGGGCCTGGAGCAAGCAAAGCAAGTTGCCGCCGAGGCTTACGAAACGGTCAAGGAAGAGGCCGACCGGCAAGGCTCGGGTGGAGATGCCGGCACCCTAGCAGGCAAGGTCGGCAAAGTTGTTGAATCGACGGCAAAGCGAACCGAGGAAGCCATTCGCGATCGTTTGCCGGGGTCGTCGGACGAGTCTTCTACCACTACATAGCGTCGCCACCAGCCTGAATGACGCGCTTGGTCCATACGATGTCATCCGGCACCGTCGCCGGTCGTAACCACACCGAATCGGAAGGGATTGCGGAGGTGGTCTTGAAGTAGCGGCATTCACAATGGCGGCTTTGAACGCGGCGTAGGTCTCCGGCGGCACGTCCTCAAACTGGTAACATTTACCGCTGGCCACGAACCACGCCGAGAGGGTTCTGCGTTCCGGATCGTATTCCGTTTGCGTATCGAGGTGAACGCCATAACGCCCACACCTTGGTTCGGCGCGGGCCTGCGAGGTTTCTCCCCTTTGGGTCCTATGACGGTAGTTAGAAGATCGCCAGATCGTCCTGAACGCGGGTCTGCAACGACCTAAACTTGCGTCCCCGTCCACCGCGTGAAGGTGGACCGACCCCGCTACCGCGACGTCGAAAGCCAGCGCTTCAAGCAGAGGCGCGCCTATCGGGGATCGCTTCGCCGTCGGCACCTGACCCGATCGTTCCAGGTCGGCCTGGTCCGGTGCCTGAACGACCGCTTGGAAGAGCTCGCCCCCGTGGAAAGGGGCCTGATCCTGGTCAAGACCCCCCACACGAGAAAGAGTTCGCGCGAACCCATCCCGAAATGCGGCTGGTGTGTCGAGCATCGGCCCGCGCAGCGACGACGCCTAAAGGCCGGCAGACAGGCCGCCGAAAGGTCAACCTGAACCGCGCGTTGGGCAACCAAGTCCGAAACCAAGTTCGCACGATATTTGGAAACAAGATTAGTCCGGTTGCCTCCCCGGCCGTAAGCCTTGAAGCGGAACGTTAGCGTGCGCTGATGGTTTTCTTTCAGCAGTGGTTGGCAATGCGACGTCAGAGGCATCCAATGTTGACCGTCGAAGGAAAATGGATATGGGACAGCTGGTATTGCCGGGATGATCAGGGACTCTGGCATGCCTTCTTTCTGCAGGCCGATCGCTCGCTAGGGAATCCCGAACTGCGACACTGGAATGTTACCTGGGGCCTTGCCACAAGTCCTGACCTGCGCAAATGGACGTATCGGGGAACGGATTTCCGGCCGAGCAAAACTCCGTCTTTTGATGATCTGACGATCTGGACCGGCTGCGTTGTGCGGAACGACAGGAATTCATGGACCCTCTTCTATACCGGGACATCACGCGCTGAAGAGGGCAAAATACAACGGATCGGACGCGCTAGTAGCACCGATCTAGTCCATTGGAGAAGGCAGGGCCTTGCGCTTGAGCGCACCGGTGAGAATGCCGAGTATTACGAGGGTTGCGTTCCGCGGCGCTGGAAGGACTGCCCGCTGCGGGATCCTTGGGTGATACGTGACCCCGAGGGCTCTGGCTGGCTGATGTATTTCACGGCCCGATCGCCTATGCCATCGGATACCAATGCCTCTGGTGCAATTGGCGTTGCCCATTCGCACGATCTTGTAAATTGGCAGCTTCAGCCTCCGGTTTATGTCGGATCTTTCGGGGAAATCGAGGTCCCCCAAGTCTTCCAGCGGGGCGACAAATGGTTCTGCCTCTTCTGCACACATTCACAATGTTGGTCGGAAGAATTCAAACGCAACTATCCGGGAGAGCCGGTAGCGGGCATCCACTATATTGCTGCCGATCATCCCTTGGGGCCATGGAAACCGGCGGACGGTCCGGCACATTCGACTGCGAGATATATGCCGGGCGCCTTCTTACACATGGTGACCAGGACTATCTACTTGCCTTCATTTCGGGTCCGGAGGAGCGGTTTTCGGGGACAATCTGCGACCCTATTCCAATCCACTTTGACGCGTGCGGAAGATTGGCGTTGGTCGAGCCACGATCTCCAGATCCGCCGACTTATTAAAAGTCTCTGCTCTTCCTTCACGTCGGGCGATCTGAAAAATTGGCACGAGCGCGACCTGCTTTCCGCAGGCTTGTCTGCGGCGTCGGTCGAAATGGGCTTTGCAGCGTGAACGCGACTGGCAGAATTCCCTTTTCGACCAGGCTCCAGGTTACGGGAGCTGCTATCGGAAAGTATGGTCGGGCTCTTGGCGAATACGCACCGACCGCCGTGTTTCCTCGCCCATTTCGGAGATAATCCAGGAAGATCCGCCCTACGCGGGCGGACGGCGCAGCCGCCAACACGTAGCGATCGGGATACTTGTTGACCAGCTGCTGCGCCAGCCTGCGTGCATACTGCCTGGCCGCATCGTGGGTGATCGCAGCGTTCAGCGGCGCCATCACATGCACGCCTTTGCCGCCAGTCACCTTCGGCCAGCTGTCGAGTCCTGCTGAACGCAGCATATCGCGGAGCGCCAAAGCCGTGCCGGCAACTAGCTCCCATTCGACTCCTTCACCAGGATCCAGATCTATTACGAGGTGGTCGGCATGCTCGATATCATCAATGGTGGCGTTCCATGGGTGCAATTCGACAACGCCCATTTCCACCAAGCCAAGAAGCCCATCAAGGTCATCAACCCACAGCCTCACACCTTCGCCACCTTCGCGTTTCTGAACTCGCAGCTGATGCACGGCATGGGGAATTTCGGGCAATCTGCCCTTGTGATAGAATGTTGCGCCGTGCGAGTGGCGAACAAGCTTGAGGAGGCGCCGGCCGAGATGAACTAGTGCCTTCTTCGCCACCTTCTGCCAGTAGCTGATCAGATCCTCTTTCGAGGGCACGACGGCGTCGGGCAGCAATTGCAGAATGTTTTCGGGCGGGACGCCCAAACTTTCATCGGACGGCGGCCGCTTACGGGCTAAACGCGGCGCGCGGGCTGGTGGGCTCAGATCATCGCGCAGCCCCTTGAACACCGCCTCACGCAGCAGTCCGTCATCGGTGATCCCGCTATATTGGATTTCGGCCTCGACTGCTGGGTGCACCCAAGTTGCCTTGGGCTTGTCTATCGGTTCCGAGAGTGGAGATTTCGCCACAATCAGTGGGTCCAATCGTTCACGCACTTCGCGTGCATCCCGCAGGGTATAGCCGCTTTGCGCCTTGCCGGCATAGTGGACGCGATTCCCCTCGCGGCGGCCGAGATAAAGCGAGGCAATCCTGCGCGCTTCGCCCCCAGCTTCTCGACGAAGGCGACGATCGGAAAGTTGTCGCTCTTGATGCATTTGAGCTTGAGCCAACTCTCCTGCCGGCCGGAGCGATAGCGCGAATCTGCACGCTTCGACACGATCCCCTCCAGGCCCATTTCGCAGGCGTGCTCGAACACTGTCGGGCCGTCGCCCTCATAATGATCGACATAGATCAGCACCGGCGGCGCGCCCTCCAAGAGACGTTGCAAGGCGCGCTTGCGCTCCAGCAGCGGAGCGTCCCGCAGATTCCTGCCGTTGAGGTGAAGCAGATCGAAAGCGTGGAAGATCAGCTTCGTTGACTCAGCTTTTCCAAGCTCGCGGCGTAGTGCCTGAAAGTCAGGAAGTCCGGTAGCGCCTAACACAGTCGCCTCGCCATCGATGATTGCGCGCTTTGCTTTCAGCTCAGCCGCAGCACCGACAATCGGGCCGTATCGGTCGGTCCAGTCGAAGCCCCTTCGGGTGAAGGCCTGCGCCTTGCCCCGCTGGATGATCAGCTGGGTCCGATAGCCATCGTATTTGATTTCGTGAATCCATCCATCGCCCTGGGGCGGCTTCTCGACCAGCGTGGGCGTTTGGAATTCAATAAACGACAGCCGGCCAATGCCAGGCTCGGTAAGCATGCAATTGGACTCCAGACGCTTCGATTTGAATCAATATCCCCGTTTCGAATCGGTTCCGAAACAAAGTGAGGTCCGGCAGTGCTGGCATTCTCCCGTGTGAACAGAACTTGATCCCGCAGGCCCGCGGCAACGAAATCGGACGTCGCGCCCGCAGGCGTTTTTGATTTCCTCGCCTATGCCGGGCTTTGGCTTGTCTATGACGCACGCAGCCTCGATTGGCATTCGATTGCGACGCTAGCGACACGGGCCATGACGCTTTTCATCCAGCGCGCCGAACATCGCGATACTCAGGCCCTGCACGCCAAGACGGACGAACTGCTTCGCCGTCGACAAGGCTGACAGCGAGACGGTCAAGATCGACAAAGAGGAACCTGAAGAGATTGAAAGAGAACGAGAGCGAAAGCAGCAATGAGATTGACCGATAACGAGACCGGCATTGCCGCGCCAAACCGTTGCAGCCCCAATGCGTTGGGTTGGCCGCAAGTTACCGGATGAGCCGACAGACCATTTCCTACCGGAGAGGACAGGCAATGGTCTGTTGGATCAGAGGGACTTCCAGATTTGGTGTCCTGCTACACCTTTCGGCACGGCGGGCTGTGCTTCCCAGTCGCTTAGGTCACTCGATGACTTTGATGATCTTGCGTGTGCCTGGATCAACGACAACGGTCCGGTTGTCGACCACCACGTAACGGTATTTGGTGTCGGGAACTTCATGAAGCTCGACCGTCTCGGGCAGCGTTGAGCCGATATTGAGCTCTATCCCAGGGACCTTCACCGATGCGAGCGGCTGCTTCTTCACATATTCCCTGATGACGGTCTCCTGTTCAGGCTCGATGACTACGTCCTGAGCGGCGGCAGCGCCGATACCTGCCAGCAGCAGAAATCCCGCGGCTGCAGTGGAAAGTCGCATTTTCATATTTGCCTCTATGTGAGTCCTGTCGCGCCGAACAGCATCGTCTTTGCGCTACTCACCGAACCCGCGGCAGCTGCAAAAGTTCCTTTGGCTGGAGCTTCGGGCCGATCCCAGACAGGACCCAAGTCTCACCTGTTCGCGTAACAGACTGGACATCGCACCATCCGGAACCGCGGCTGCCCCTAGTCGTTGCTCACTGTGAGTTCACTGGAAGAGCCCATGGAAATAGCGTCCACCGAGCCCGCTGGTTACTCGCTCCGGTCTTCGCCGTCTCCATCGCGTTCCTGGCAATTGGAATGGTCGTTAGCTAGGGAATGCGCAGCAAGAGACCAACGCCATTCCTCGATTTGGCGGGTGGTCCGCAATCCCGGCTGACCAAGTCCGCCCGGGCGAGGCCTGTCAGCGGTTCCAAGGTGGCGAGGGCGGGCATCATCTCACATCAGATCTTCAGCAACCCCGTCGAACTTCTTGAGGCCTTCGCTTGGGGGCTTCTGCTTATGAAGTCCCTGTTCCGTTGCAGCCGCCTCGAAGGCGGCGAACGCAGCTTGGTGACTGCAATGTCCGGCCAGGCATTCCTCGATCATTCGGATTGCTTCAAGCCGGGACGGCTTGTCCATGAATGGCCATGGTTGCTGAAGCGCTTTCGCAGCGTCGGCTATCGACGCGACCACCATCGGCCTGTGATTCAGGTAGATTGTAATCGGGACAAACGCCGTCATTTTCGTCGCTCCCCAGGAGTGAAGGCGGTTAAACGCGAAGACGTGGCGGTGGTTGCATCATCGTCGTGAATTCAGGGCGCCGCTGCCCGACGCGAACGGCCATGCAGGCCTTAACCGCCGCCAAGATCCAGGACGTCGATGCGGTCGAGCAAAGGCGCGAGGCGCCGTTTCGTGGCAGCATGCCCACGTTTCGATAATTGCATGCGTGTAGCGCGGCCGACCGTGGAGGGATGGACGTCGAACAGGCGGGTCGGCCTCGGACGCGCTCGCTGGCATTGGTCACTCTTCGCCATTTGTCTTCGTATTGCGCTCAGCTGAGTTCTTGGGCTAGTCCGATGAGGAGCCCTTCAGGCCCACGGATGTAGCAGAGCCGATACGCGTCTTTATACTGGACTACTTCGCCTTCGAGCTGCGCGCCGCGCGTGCGGAGCCTTTCAAGCGTCTCGTCGATGTCGTCCACGGCGAACATGACGCGGAGGTAGCCGAAGGCGTTGACCGGGGCGTTCCGGTGATCTGCGACGACAGGCGGCGTGAGGAAGCGGGAGAGCTCGAGCCGGCTGTGGCCGTCCGGTGTGCGCAGCATGGAATCTCGACACGCTGATCGCCCAGTCCAGTGACACGTCCGGCCCATTCTCCTTCGATCGTGGACCGCCCTTCGAGCTCGAGGCCGAGTTCGCGAAAGAAATCGATCGTGCCTCCGAGATCTTCGACGACGATTCCTACGTTGTCCATCCGCTTGAGCGCCATGTTTCGAATCTCCAGGGTGTCGTTCCAATCTACAGGGCGTCGCCTAGTCTAACAGCGGACGCTTGAGTGGCCCCAACACCGATAGATGATGACATATGGACGTGCGGTCGTGTCCACATGTCTACAATTCTGCGGCCCCAGGTGGCTAAGGACAGGCATCACGAAACGGATGTGGTGAGAACGCCACATGCAGCAACCGAACAACCCGCCGTACATCGTGCCGATGCGGAGGCGAGCATGAGCGCGGCCCTACTGATGCCGCGCGAGCCGGTCCATGGGTGCGTTTGCTTCGGCCAAACTAGCCAGCGCTTGCTCGACTTTTTGAGCCGAGGCGTCAGTGCGCTTGATGTGCCGGATCATTTGCTGCCTCAACCGAGCGAGCCTTTCCGCGCGATATACATCGCCGTATCTCGCAGTTTCAAGGTGGAGGGTCGCGAGCCTCATGGGCGACGATTCCGATTATCTAGCAGTAGAAATTCGCGACTCCGCCTTTCGTTCCGATGTCCGACCTTACCCTCGCAAAAGCTGGCCGGACGGCCGCGACGAATGAGCCGCATCCCTGCCAAAAGAGAGATCGTCCGCTGATGCTGCTCAGTCGACCGCGGGTCCAACTAGACGGTAGCGGAAGTGATTTCGGATGTGGCCGTTGAAGAAGCGGCCCTTGGCGAAGGCGGCTTGGAACTCGGCGAAGGTCTCCGGCGGCACGTCCTCAAACTGGTAGCATTTACCGCTGGCCACGAGCCACACCGGGAGGACTTCGCGCTCCGGATCGTATTCCGTTTTGTGTATCGAGGTCGACGGCATGACGTGACTACTCCAATCAGGGAGAGAGTCCATCTGAAGTTGCCCGCGCCCACGGAGGGGAAGGACGCGGGCCGATCGGGAGGGGACACCGATCTCGCAGCACAGAAGATGCTGCAGGAGGCGAACGTCCTGTCCATGCCGGTGTTCCATAGGAAACAAAAAAACCCGCCGCACAGGAGAGCGACGGGGCGATCAAGCGGTCACCGAGCTCGGGTGGGTCGGGATGCCCGGTTCGCGGATCGTGGAAAAATCCTACGCGCGCCGGCTGCGGCACGTCTACCAACCGCCGGTTGGCGCGGTTGCTTGTTTGACAGACGCGCGCCTATGATGACTGCTTAAAAGCGCCGATCGAGCCTTTTGCCGAGCGGCTCGTTGTGCGGAAAGGAACGCTATGGCCGAGCAGGAGCAGTGGCAGCTGCAAGGCAGCGCCGCGGAACTCTACGAGCGCTACCTGGTCCCGGCAATCACAGCCCTGTGGGCTGCCGACCTGGTGGATCGTGCTGCGCCTCAATCTGGTGAGCGGGTTCTGGACGTAGCTTGCGGCACCGGCGTGGTGGCACGCTTGGCGGCCGAGCGTATGGGAAGTGGGCAGGTCGTCGGCCTCGACATCAACACGGGCATGCTTGCCGTTGCTCGATCCCTCCCGACAGGCGCTGGACCGCGTATCGACTGGCACGAGGGAAGCGCGCTCGAAATGCCGTTCCCTGACGCCACCTTCGATCTGGTTCTTTGCCAGCTCGGACTGCAGTTTTTCCCGGACCGGTCGAGTGCGCTACGTGAGATGTTCCGGGTGCTGGTGCCTGACGGCCGACTGGCCTTAAGCGTTTTCAGCGCTATTGAGCGCACTCCTGCGGCAAAGGCGCTGGTGGACGCCTTGGATCGACACCTCGGTGCAGGCGCTTCGGCAACGAAACGGTCCGAGCATTCACTCGCCGATGCGGACGAGCTTTACCAATTGGTGGCCGGGGCGGGATTTCGTCAGGTGACCATCCACACGACGACACAGAACATCCGATTCCCCTCGTCAAAGGAATATGTGCGACTACAGCTGGCAGCGACTCCGCAGGCAGGGCTGGTCAGCGGAATGGATGCCGGACACCGCGACGCTATCATCGCAGCGATTATGGGTGATGTAAGTTCTTCGCTGGCAATCTATTCAACTGGAGGGGAGCTGATGTTCCCCCAAGAGGCTCACGTCGTGCTCGCACGCAAATAGCGCAGCTGATTCTGCGGCATCCGGTGTTCAATAGCGCCCACGGACGTGAGCCTAATTAGAGGAGGAGCGTAGCAGCCCCTCCTCCTTGGCAGCAACCTCGAAGGCCTTCTTACGTCGTCGGGCGTGCGCTCGCCTTCAATGAGGCCCATGCAGACATCGACCGCCGCCTTCCACTTAGATCCCCGCTTGGTCCACTTCATGAGTTCTATAGCGGCACCTGGTGCAGACGAAGGTGAGCCCAGGTTGGTCGGTTTCGATAAAGACCGGAGGGTGAATCCAATGGATGATACCTCCTACTCAGGCGAGAGATACATCTCCGCCTCCTTAGCGGCAGCCACGAAAGCCTTTCGGATCACGTGAGGGTCAATCGGATCGCCCTCCAGTGCTGACAGGCAGAGGGTCCACGCCTTGTGCCAGTGAGGTCCTCTCCGGGTCCACGTCTTGAGCTGCTCAAGGGCTGCCCTCGCATTGTTGCAGCCATGCCTGGCACCGTCCGTTTCAGTCTTCACGAACACCGGAGGGACGAACCAAAGGGTTGCCATGATACCTCCTACTCAGGCGAGAGATATACGGTCGCCTCCTTGGCCGCCGCCTCAAAGGCTTCACGGACCTCTTGGGGGGACACTCTGCCCTCGAACGCGTCAACGCATGATTGGACCGCTTTCGTCCACCTCGGCCCCTTTGTGTCCCACGCCATGAGTTCCTCGGCGGCTCCCTCGACGTGGCTGACCCCATGGCGAGTGGCCGGACGCTTCGCCTTCACGTAGACCGGGGGAGAGAACCAGAGGAGTCTCATGAGGAGTAGATTAGGGGATGCTCACATGTTTGGTAGAGGCGGATCACAGCGGCGGCTCGGTCGATATCTCTGGCCGGCCTCATTTCCGGTGAAGCCGTCGCTTACCGCCCCATTTTCGAGGCCGACAGAAGTTCTTCCTCGTCCACCACTCCGGCGCCAGTTCGGACCGCTCGGTTACCCTCCCGAAATGCCTTTCAACAAAGTCTTTGAAATCGTTCTCGCCAAGTTGCAGTTGAGGAGATCCGAACTTAGGCGTTTTGCGGTTTACGTGAACGGTCGTCGGCCTACGGAACAAAGCGCGAAACTGCACGCATTGGAGCGAAGAAACGTCAGCTTTGGGGCCAAAGACATGATCGCTTACGATGCCAGCTTCGCCTTTTGTGCGGATCGCTTCGGCGGCTTCTTTTTGCTGAGCGCCAGCAGACTCGCGGACAGTTGCCCACGATGGATTTTATCTTATCGTTTGCCACCGCCCACCTCCATCTATCTTGCGGCAGCTAGGCGGCAACGCGAATGTCGACTTCCACCGTGCGTCCTAGCGCGGAGAAGGCCGCTTCCAACTGTTTAAGTCTGGATCTGTGATCAAGCCTGAACAGGCGGTCGACAGACTCCCTCTTCCAATCCAATCGCCTGGCCAATTCAGCCCGCGTTATATCCGAATCCCTGAGCGACCAATAAAGATTCAGCTTCAGCCAAGTCAGTGCCGGTAAATCGATGACCAAACCCGGTTGGCCATCTGGGCGAGGGACGTCCTCACCATCGTCGATCATACCTGCCAGTGCGGTCTCTATGGCATCAACTGCGTGCTGGCGCACACCCTGCTCATCCTCTGCGAACGTCACCACACTTGGCAATTGCGGGCATGTAATGAGCAGCGTTCCGTTGTCGTCCGGTTCCACGTTGATGCGATATCCAGCCATCACTTCAATCCCAACTACTTTTTGACTGCATTGACCAGGCCTGTTCCGAGTTCCTTGCCAGCGCCATGCATTGGCAATTCCGACTTGCGATCACCACGGCGGATGATCAGGTGGCCGGAGCCGCCCTTCTTGCTTTCGAAGGTGCAACCCTGCGCAGCGAGCCATTTCTTAAGTTCCTTGCTGTTCACGCATATAAAGAACTCCACACAAATGTTGAAGTCAACATAAATGTGGAATATCCTAGGCGTGGCGCCGGTAATCTGCGCAATGGGGCCCTCAGAAGCTCTCCCTTTACCAAGGGCAAGGGAGAGGTCGAGAGTTTAATCCTAGCCGGCGCGCAAGGATGCGCAACGGGGATCGACCGCCGCCACCTTGTCTCAGTTTGAAGTTCGGCCGCGGGTGGGGAAGGTTTTGCCAATCGCGTGTTTGCAGCCTATGCTTTGATATCGGCCGCCAGTGCTGCGGATGCAGCCGACAGTAAGAGGGTACGTGCTCTTGCCCGTCCGAGAGAGAGACGTGTCCCTTCCTCGCAATCATCTGTTGAAAGCCCTCTCCCCAGAGGATTTCGCGCTGCTGCTGCCGTCAATGCATCATGTCCAACTGGACCTCAAAGCCCAGCTGGAGGTCCCGTATCAGCCAATCGAGCACGTGTATTTTCCAGAAGCGGGTATCGCTTCGGTGGTCGCCACCATGACTGGAGGGCGGCAGAGTGAAGTCGGGATCATTGGCTATGATGGCATGACAGGCGTTGCCGTCATTCTCGGCCAGGACAGCTCTCCCAATGAGACCTACATCCAGGTCGCAGGCAGCGGCTGGTGCCTGCCGGTTGAGAATCTTCGGTCTGAGGTGGCAAAGAGCCAGTCGCTTGGCGCGTCGCTGCTTGCCTATGCCCACGCCTTCCTTGTCCAGTCGTCGCGGACGGCACTGGTCAATGGCCATTCCAAGATCGAGGAACGGCTGGCCCGCTGGTTGCTGATGGTCCACGACCGGACCGAGGGAAACAAGATCCAGCTGACGCATGAATTTCTGGCGACCATGCTCGGCTCTCGGCGCCCCGGCGTTACCACCGCCCTGCAAATGCTGGAATATCGGGGGCTGGTTCACGCCAGGCGCGGCGAGATCACGATCGTCGACCGTGCCGGAATGATAAAGCTCACACATGGCGCCTATGGCGACGAGGAGCAACGTCACTTCGGCTGATGCATGTCGCGCACAAGCATGCCCCTCGGGGACTGACCCAGGGCCTGACCCAAGGGCGTGCAGCGGTTTTGCGATAGCGACATGCATAAAAACAAAGCGCATCGCATGAGGCCGGTCAAACGCGACGCGCTCCTCCTGATTGTCCGATATCAGACATAAGCTTGAAGGCCGCCGCATGTTAGACGAAAGTCGTATTGTTGGCAGGGAGGAACTGTTGATGAGCCACACTTTTCACACGGTCACAGTTGAAGGCGCGACAGAGGCCTATGTCCTTTCCAGAGGCAAGGCTCGGTATCTCTCGATCGCGCAGGCGATCCGCGCCATTCGAACACTCATGCCGGCTTGCAAGGCCACCAACCACGAGTTGGAGGAGATGCTGGCGGCAGCATGCGTCGTGCACGGCGTGCCCGTCGCTTTCGACGCCAAAACAGCCGATAGCCCAGAACCACGGCTCCATTCGTAGGCCGGAAATGTCCGCGCCGCTGCAGAAGCCAAATTCATTGGATGTTCGGCAGGCGATTGTCCGCTACCTGATCGATCATGTCGACAATCCGAGCGTTTCGATCTTCGAGGTGACCATCGCCGTGAGGGAGATGTTTCCATACTGCGAACTCACGGATTGGCAAATTGGCGATCTCATTGCGCGAAGCGCCATCGACGCGGGATTTGTGGTCGATTTCGATGCGGTCCCCTAGACGCGTCTGGGTAGCAGCATAGTGGCGTTCCGCATTCGCCTCGATCTCGCCGCGGACCAGGCTGGTAGCGCACATCGTTCCGGGGTCGCAGGTTTCCCGAGCGGACTTGCGCGTCGCCGGCCTGTCGAGCGCGGCCGATTCTGGATCAATCCTGAGCGGGAGCCTGCTATAATCCCGTATGGCCGCTCGCATAGTGGTTATCCTGGCGCTGCTTTCCGCCTTCGCCTACGGCTTCGCAAAACTCGTGGAACGTTATGGCGACGCCGGCGACAGGCCCTCTGCGTGTGAAAAATGGCCACAGCCTGATTGTCCAGTCCCAAACGCGCCGCCTCAAGAAGAGGCCAGGCCTTGAGCGGACGTTCGCGGGCGCCGCCAAACATCGGCGTCGATAGGCCGTGGCAGCCGGTTCGCGCACCGCCGGTGGAACAAGAATTGCTCCGCATCGTTGAGATGACTATGCAACCCGCCGCGGCAGCAATCAAGCACCGCAGCTGAAGGTTGCTTGGAGGCTATTATGGGAAAGCAACTTACATTGGCTGCGGCAGGCATGCTTCTGCTCGTCGGTGTCAGCGCCGCTGCCGCTCAGGACGTCATTATTCAACCCGAGCATGACACCGTGATCCGCGAATACGTGAAAAAGAAACCGGTGGCATCACTCAGCCTTCCTGGCGTCGAACTCAACATCGGCACAGCTTTGCCCGAAACAGTCGAACTTTACGAGGTGCCGGACGTTCAGTACCGCTACGTCGTCATCGATGGCCGAACTGTCCTGGTCGATCCAGGTACCCGCAAGATTGTGAAGGTCTACGACTGACGTGACCCCACGCTGAAGCCCGTCGTGCCGAAAGGCGCGGCGGGCTGGCGCCTTCCCGATATGCCGATGGCAGAGATAGAAGGTGCAATATCGCGCTGGAACAGTCATGCAACGGCGTGAATGGCGAAACGCGTAAAATCCCGACAGACACCGGCGAGCAAACTCCCGCGAACAGTTCCGAATATATTGGAAGATGCTGATTTTTATCGATGCTGGTGATTGCCGGCTTCCCTCACCACCTTGACCTCCACCGTCATGCCGAGAAAGCTCGACGCGCTGCCGCAGTAGCTTCCCGAAAGTGGGATGGCTTGCCCAGGATGCCTGGCCACAGCCACCCGGATCAGATCCCGGTTGCCGACAATGCCGTTGGTGGGATCGAACTCGACCCAACCCGCGCCAGGCAAATAGACCTGGCACCAGGCATGCGTCGACCCGCCGCCGACGACAGAACCGCTGTCGCGGTTCGGCACATAGACATAGCCGGTCACAAAACGGGCGGCAAAACCGAGCGAACGAACCGCTTCCATCATGAACAGCGCAAAATCCCGGCATGTGCCTCGACGCAGATGCAAGGTCATCAGAGGCGGTTGCGTCCCTGTTTCAGATCGACGCGAATAAACAAAGCTCTCGTGGATGGCGTAGCAAAGCGTCATCAGCAATTTGCCGGTCTCGGTGCGCCCTTTGGCGCTCACGAACTGTCGTGCCCATTTGCCGATCTCATCGCCATCATCGAGGTGATGGCGCTCGATGGTTTGGCTGAGGTCGGTTGCCTCGTCGGGATCATAGGAAAATGGATAGCTGAGTGCTGTGTCATCGATACGGAAATCGGGCGCATGCTGCGGCGTGTGATCGAGCCGAATGTCTGTCACGAAACGCAGTTCGTCGCCCGAGCCGTTGAAATCGATTACAGCAACGCAGTTTCCGAAAACGTCGTGGATCCAGCCAATCTCTTTCGGCTCGGGGTCGACTAACAGGGCGTGATCCAGAAGTCGCTGATCGAAACTGTCGCGCGGCCTGAACATCAGCCGGTGCTCGCCGAACGTCACCGGCTGCGTATAGCGATAGACGGTCGTGTGCTTGACTGAAAAGATCGGCATTGGCTTGCGTCGACCACCTGCGATATCAGCGCCATCATATAATCTTTTTTGATGTGCAGCGGACAAAATGGGGCTGCCCCTCAAGACGGCCGTATCAGGCGGACTGATGAACAGATCGGCGCGGCTAGCGCCGAACTGATCATCCATGCTGGCCCGCTGTTCTTGGTTCTGTCGGCAGCATGGCCGCGAAAGCAGCGGACTTGCGCCGCAGGCCTTTTGCAATCTCTAATTGGTAGACTCTCTCAAGACCGGGGAAGTTAATCCTTGCGCCGCGGAGGGGCCAAGGCGAGGAACGTCGCAAACGGGAGGAAGCAATGAATGAAGACTACGAACTGGCCATAGACCACGACAAGCCTTACGAAATAACTGCTTTCGCTAAAAAGCACGGCCTTACGACAAGGGCTGCCGAGCTGATCCTTTTCGCCTATAGCCCGTCCCGAGCGGCGTGCGATACTGCCGCAACGGCTTTCCTCACCGCCGTCGCCGTGCAAGCCAAGAGACAATCGGCGCGCTAGCCGATCGTGACATCGGGGCGTCGCGGCGATCGTATTTTGATGTTGGCAGGACAGAGGGGGGCGCCTCCCTCCGCCATCAACGGTTCTGCACCGTCGTGACGCTCTGAGGTAACGGCATGGATCCTAGGGTCTGCGCCGCGTCGCTTCGCTCCTTGCTTCGCCCTAGCTAGGACGACGAAGGCGCGCCGATCGACGGCGCAGCCTGGATATTGAAGACTCAGGTGAGGCTTCTGGACCAGTCATCCACCTGGCGCTCTGCCTCTTCCTTGGCGATTCCATAACGCTCCTGAATACGGCCTGCGAGTTGGTCACGATTTCCCTCGATGCGATCAAGGTCATCGTCGGTAAGGTCGCCCCATTGCTCCTTGGCCTGGCCTTTGAACTGCATCCATTTTCCCTTGATTTGATCCCAGTTCATGAATTCCTCCTTTGTTGTCTAGAGGAAATGCAACTGGACACCACATGTTCCCAAACAGCGGATCGCCATGACGATTATTGCCAATGACGATTGTCATTGGCGACGCGGCAAACACGCCGCCGGCCGGAGCCAGCGGGGCGAATTGGAGCAGGACGGGAACGATCCGCGTCTTGAAATCACACCCGCCGGAAAGGTTCCTCAGCCGGATCAGCTGGCGGGCGCCAAGGGTATCGATATGACGTTGTCTGCATCCGCCCCCGGCAGATCGAACAGCATCGGAAGTTGGCGGGTCATGGCCATTTCAACGATCAACTCTTCGATGGAAGCTGTCGGCAGATCGGTCTCGAGACTATTCGAGATCATCGAGGCAAGCTTGTGGACTGGCACTGGTGCCGACTTCGCACGGTCGTCGAGCAACCTGCTGATTTCGATTACAACGTCTGCGTCAATGCTCTTTGGCAATTCGCGCATGGCTTTTCCTCCCTGCCCATATCATGCGCGTGCCTGAGGGCTGAGTCTCGAAAAATCGACGTATGGACTTAACCAGATACGTGCTTCGACCCGATTGCTTTGGCCGGGCGCTCGGGCCTGCGGCGAAAAAGCGAACTGCATTGGTGTCGCATGCGGCAACGAATTCGCCCGTTTTGCGTTGGCCAATCGTACATCGTGAGCAACCGTGACCAAAGGAGAGTAAGCATGACAGCCGACGCGGCGAAGCTCTATCCCCGCCACCGGGATCGGATCTCCGGCAGCGAAGCTTATATGGTAAGGCATTTTGCCCGACAGAACGGCATCACCCCAGCGCAAGTCCATCAGTTGATCAAGAGATATGGAAGCAACCGCGCCAGGCTGGTGGCTGCGGCGAAGGAGCTTCGCGCGTCGCTCCGACCGGATGTCCCCAAGGCCATGCTCGCCTCGGGGCGCCGCGCCGGGCGTCTCAGCGCCAGTGTTGATGCTGGAAATGGCTTAGGGACGCAGTGAGCGGACTGCGGAAAACAATCCAGCCGACGACTTCGTTTTAGACTTTTCGATCCTGGCCGCCGTCGCCGGCTTCTGTTTGCGATTTACTTGCTTCAATGGTCGCCTCCAGGTCGGACCGGCTGCCATATCGAACCGAGTAGGCTCGTGTAAATTCGGCGCCCAACAGAAAGATCTCGGACGAATAGAAGACCCACAGCAGCACGACGAGCAGTGCACCGGCTGCCCCGTATGACGAAGCGATGGCGCTGGTCCCGATATACCAGCCGATCAGTGACTTGCCGATCGTGAAGAGAAACGCCGTCGCTACGGCGCCGACGCCAACGTCGCGCCATTGCAGCGCGCGGTCGGGCAGTATCTTGTAGATTGCCGCAAACAACAGGGCGATCATGGCAAACGACACGATCCCGTTGATTGCGCTCAGGATGAGGGTGCCAAAGGGCAGATATGCGTTGATGATATCGCCAAGCGCCGAAATTGCAGCGCTTACGACGAGGGATACCAGCAGCAGAAAGCCAAGCGCCGCGACGAGACCCAGGCTGGCAGCGCGCGCCCGGACGAGCCGTGAAATCGATGTGCCAACCGGTTTGACTTTCCAGATCTCGTTCAGGGCAACCTGCATTTCGCCGAAGACGCCGGATGCGGCAACCAACAGCGTGACGAGCCCCAAAATGCTGGCAAGAGTTCCCGCCTCTTTTTGTGACGCGTTCTCGATTGTCGCTTGCAAAAGCTCGGCGCTCTGCGGACCCATCAGGCCCGCCAGCTGGGCCGAAAGCGCCAGTTGTGCGGCATCGTTTCCGAAGGCCATGCCTGCGATGGCGACAACGATGAGCAGGATCGGCGCAAGCGAGGTCGTGGCATAAAACGCCATCGCTGCGCCGTGGCTCAAGGCATTGTCATTGATGAAGCCGACAATGCTCTCCTTAAGGAGCGTCCAGCCCTCTTTCGCCACATCCCACATGTTTGCCTCGCCTGCTTCTCAAGCAAATAGAGGCAGTGCCGCGGCGGACCAGAGCGTGGCAGGTCGCAAACCTCTATAGGATTGGGAGCTGGAGGTCGCTCGGCAGCGACCGCTCACAGTCCTTTCAGGCTCAGTCGAAGAACCAAATCCTCTGTGCAGAGCAATCAGGTGACGGATCCCGGCTTGTTTGGCGCGACCTGCCCCGCGGCTCTTCTTGTGAGACCATCCTGCGTCGGGAAGGCCGCGAATGCCGCGATGGCCAGATAGACCGGAATCCCCAATTCGAGGATTTCCTCGAACACTGTCGAGGTATCGTTCCGGGCAAGATGGATGCCGAGAAATGTGAGATTTGACGGCGCCCCGTCGATGACCTTCGAAAGGACGGCGCAACCGATAGCGGCGGCAATGGCAACGGCAGTCGCCTCGCCGTGGCGAAGCCCGTGCACAAAGCTACGGAGGCCGTCTTTGAGGAGAAAACAGAAGGCAACGGCGAGGGCGATAACGACCGTCGCGCCGATCAGCTTTTCCAACAGCGGAACGTCAGGCGAAATGTAGAGGGTGGTCTTGGTGATGTTGTGGGTGGTGAAATGCGCATGGAAATCCAGCTCGCGCAGGCACATCGCGATCGAGATGGCAACGAGATACCAGCGCTTGAGCAGCTCCCGATAGGACATTTCCCGCACAAGCGTCGCCACGACGATCAGGTAACCGGCGGCCGAGAAGACTTCGATGGGACCGCCCTCGCTGAGGTAGAACTTCCGTATGTCTTCGGGAAGAAAGGCGAGCGGCAGGGCGATGAGAAAGACGAGCACCAGCAGCGCAAGGCCCATTTGAATGAAATAATGGTCCTTGCCGTAACCGGTCTTTCTTTCGCTCCATGCCATATCTGTCTCGCCCATGTCTGTCGCACCGACTCTCTATTGATCGTGATTTCACTCAATTTGAAAGATTGGGCCTTTGTCAAGTTGCCGCTCCGCATGCCGCGCCCGATGCCCGGCCGCTTGCCGGCGCTCTGACGGCATGACTGCGCAAGCGTGACGAGCCTGGTCCGGCCTAGCGCGGTGATGGCTGTCCTGTCCAGAAACGTGCCTTTGTAGCGACGACGACCCGTTCGCTCACGCCACCCATCGCCGCCATCGACCCTGCGGCGGTGTTAATCGATCGACACCCCACCGCCTGTTGCGTAGAGGCGCTGTTGGACGCTCTCACGATCCAACCAACGGAACTGTGACAGTTGTCGCATAATTGATCGGATATTGGTCGAAGTACGGGAACTCGATCACGAAAGCATATCTGGCCGTGAGATGCGCCATGCGGAAGCCGCCGCTGGGAGGGTCGATTGCTATCGTCACATCGACATCTTTCAATCCCAAACCCAGCAATTTTTCTGTGGCTATGGCCTCTATTTCGGCCTCGGTCAGCGAGTTCTTCAAATGCAGCGCACGTGAGGACGTTTCCAGCGTATAGCGAACGCTGGACATGGCATTCAGAGCCCAGCCGAATGCGAAGATACCGAACAAAAGTATTATTAGAAAAGGTGCGATCAGCGCGAATTCCAACGCAGCTCCGCCTGATCCATTACGCGAGAATGCTCTCCATTTAGCGGACACGAATCACCTGTTGATGACTGAGTTCGCGCGAGAAGGAAAACACGCCAAAACTGAAGGGCGGGAACCAGGTGGCCGTCGCTTGTATTTCAACGAAGACCGAGGGAACTTTCAAATTGTCGCACAGCATCGATGGATCGGCCACGGTGCTCCCACACATGTATTTGCGCGCCAATATAACCTGCGCGTCCTCGGGGCGGTTTTCCCAGCTCGAAAGGCCAACGGCTTGGGTGGCCGCGTCGTTGGCTGCTCCTTGCATCACAAGATTTGCTGCCGTTTTGACGCCTGCACGCATCGACAACGAGCTTGATACGAAAGACCAGCCGTTGATGACGCCAAGAAGTACCAGGCAAAGGATCGGCACAACCAGTGCAAACTCCACCGCAGCAACACCCGAATCGCTCCGGAAAATTCGGACTGGTCGCCGTTTCACGAAGATTACTCGACAAGCCGAACGGACTGCGTCGCCGGAATCTCTCGCATCCCGAGGCTCGTGCAATCCTGGTTGATGCTTGTGTTCCCAGACCACTGCACGGTCCGGGCGACGACCTGTGTGCAACCACTTTTGCCCGAGAAATTGCCAAGGTAATCGACCTCCTGTGTTGGAAAATACAGGGCGCCTGTCAAAAGCGAATCCGCCGTGCCATTAAACGTGTTCGATCCCGCCAGGTTTGCTCTGTCGCCGTAAAACAGCACACCCGAATAGGTGCCTGACGTCGGTGCGCTAAGCTTGACAGTGGCCGTGCCGTTCATGCTGACGCCGGAGGTGCCGGCCAGATAGATGATAACTCCTTCGCCGGAAATATTTGCATTCGAGCTCGCTTTGAAATCGCCTCCCTGAATGACGTATACCCCGGGCGAGAGCGTTACATTGCCGCTCAAGGTCAGTCCCTTGCAGTATGTTCCAGGTTGCAAGGTCGACTGATTGCTGTTTTGACAGGGGTTCGTGGCCGGTGGCGCCGGCAGGTCGGCAAAAGGATCGGCAGCGGGCAACGCCTGGGTTATCGGGCTGGCGCAAACGGTCGTCACCACGTTGCTCAACGAAACACCGCCTGCCGATATTAGGCAATCGGTATCAAGGCTGGCCGATCCCTGAAGTTTGATGGCATCCGAAGCCATCGAATTCGACATGACGGAGCAGCCAATCAGTTTTGTGGTCGAACTGCCGGAAAAGAGTGCCGCTTTCGAAGCGGAAGGACTGAGCGCCAAAATGCAGGCTTTTGAAGCATCCGTGATAAGAGCCACCGCCCTTGACTGTGCGACAACCGCATTTTGCGTGAATATCGATGTAAAAAATCGATCGAGGTTCTGATGAACGATGACCTCGACCGCTTTTTTTGCGACATTCGGTCCGGACGATGGAGGCGTGAAGACCTCGATTGTGCCCGTCGATGGTCCCCAGCCGTTCGTGGTCGCTGACAGCGACGCGGCCGAGACAATCGTTGGCTTGTCGGATCCCCGAACTTTCTCCAAAGCGCCGGCATAGGCTGCCGCATCCGCCACCGCCTGTAGCTTCAGGCTGCTATAATACCAATAGGACGTTTCGACACCGAGGCCCGCTCCGCCGACAACAATCGGCAACGATAGGGCAAAAATAGTAGCAACGTTGCCGCTCTCGCCGATTCGTCGCAGACAGCTGAAAGAACGCCTGAAGGTACCGCCACTCAATCCCATTTTCTTATTCAAGCAAAGATGCATAAAGGAATGACTAAGAATTTCACTCGATTTGTTAGCTGCGCTCCTCGCCATCCGCCGACACTGAGCCAGCTTCTTCCTTTTCCCGGGGTCATACGCAACAAATTGCCGACGGCTGCCGGTTTCGTTGGCAAAAGGTTACCGTTCCCTGCTATTCCCCCCTCAAATCAAAAGCAGTGGACTTGCGCATGACCAATGTCGCCCTGACCGGGCTTGCCAGCGATCTCGCCAAGCGCGCCGCGGAAGGCCGTCCGGTGCGCATCGGCGTCATCGGCTCCGGCGAGATGGGCACCGACCTGGTGACGCAAGGCATGCTGATGCAGGGCATTTCGGTGTGCGCCGTCTCGACCCGCCGCCCGCACACGGCGCGTGATGCCGTCCGCATCGCCTATGGCGACGAGGCGAGGGCACGGGAGGCCGATACGCCCTCGAAAGTCAGCGAGGCGATCGAGAGCGGAAAAATCGCCATCACCTCGAACGAGATGCTGGTCACCAATCCGCTCATCGACGTCGTCATCGACGCCACCGGCAAGCCCGGCGTCGCCGCCGATTTCGACCTGATGGCGATGGAGCACGGCAAGCATCTGGTGATGATGAACGTCGAGGCCGACGTCACCATCGGCTGCTATCTGAAGCAGCAGGCCGACCGGCTCGGCGTCGTCTATTCGGTCGGCGCCGGCGACGAGCCGTCAAGCTGCATGGAACTGATCGAGTTCGCCGCAGCACTCGGCTACACCATCGTCTCGGCCGGTAAGGGCAAGAACAACCCGCTCAACCACGACGCCGTGCCCGACGACTATCGCACGGAAGCGCTGCGCCGCAACATGAACCCGCGCATGCTGGTCGAGTTCGTCGACGGCTCGAAGACCATGGTCGAGATGTGCGCCATCGCCAACGCCACCGGGCTGGTGCCCGACATTGCCGGCATGCACGGTCCCAAGGCCGACCGCGATGAATTGGCCAAGGTGCTCATCCCGCGCGCCGACGGCGGCATCCTGTCGAGGAAGGGCGTCGTCGACTACACCATCGGCAAAGGCGTGGCGCCCGGCGTGTTCGTCATCGTCGAGGCGACGCATCCGCGCATCATCGAGCGCATGGACGATCTGCATATCGGCCATGGACCCTATTACAGCTTCTTCCGGCCCTATCATCTGACCTCGCTGGAAGTGCCGCTCACCGCCGCGCGCATCGCGCTCTATGGCAAGCCGGACATGGTGCCGCTGCCGAGGCCAGTTGCCGAGGTCTGCGCCGTGGCCAAGCGCGATCTGGCGGCGGGAGAGAAATTCGACGCCATCGGCGAGACCTGCTACCGCTCCTGGACGATGACTGTCGAGGAGGCCCGCGCCAACCGCGCCGTGCCGGTCGGCCTGCTCGAAGGCGGCAGGGCGCTGAGGCCGGTCAGCAAGGGCGAGCTGCTGACATCAGCCAATGCCGCGCCCGACCCGACCACCAGGCTGTTCGCCTTGCGCCGGCTGCAGGACGAGATGCTGTACGGATTAGGATAATGATCGAGACGCGTGAATCCGAATTGAAGCGGGAAAGTGGACGCATTCCTCTGGCCAAACGACTCGCAGCCATTGCCCACGATCTCAAAGCCAGAGCGGGCAAGAACGGCCGGCCTGTGATCAAGGATGAGATCGACGAGTTGTGGGGACATCCCTGATGCCGGCGAATGGAACGACCATATCGAAACGGCGATGCGGCTCGATCTGACCACTGGATCGCTGCACTTCTGGGCCACTGTAACGGCATGATCCTAGGATCCATGCGGTTACCTCTGAGCATCGCAGCGTTTGAATACGGAGATTCTGTGACCTTCGAGCGCTGCTGCACTGAACAGCAGGCAGCAGCTCACCCGGTCGATCGACCGCCGGCTGAATATCAACGCCTGACTCGCAAAGCCGCCGCTACTTCCCCAACTCGATCGACCGCAGCCGCGCCGCCTCCACCGCTTCGGTGAGCAGTTTTGTCAGCCGGTCCTCGCCCATCAGCACGGCAAGCGCGGCGGCCGTTGTGCCGTTGGGGCTGGTCACCTGCTGGCGCAACACGCCCGGATCTTCGCCGCTTTCGGCGGCGAGCGAGGCGGCGCCATAGACCGTCTGCACGGCCAGCAGCCTGGCGGTTTTGGCTGGCAACCCGGCCGTCTCGGCAGCCACCGCCAGTGCTTCGATGAAATGGAAGACATAGGCCGGGCCAGACCCTGACACCGCCGTCACCGCGTCCATCAGGCCCTCGTCGTCGATATCGGTCACTTCACCGCTCGCCGAAAGCAGATCAGCAACGAAACGATTCGTATCGATGGAGACCAGCCGGTTGGAAAACACCACCATCATGCCCTTGCCGATCGCCGCCGGCGTGTTGGGCATGCAGCGCACGACCGGCGCGCGATCGCCCAGAATGGCCTCGAAAGTGGCGACCGGCGTTCCGGCGGCGATGCTAAGGAAGGTGGTGCGGCCATCATTGAAGCGCTTGTAGGCGGCGGTCACGTCGCGGATCACTTGCGGCTTCACCGCAATGACGGCGAGGGCCGGCACCGCGTCTGCCGGAATGCCGCCGGCATCCGCGGCAGCACTGCAGCCCAGCGCTTCGGCGCGCTTGCGCAAATCGGCATTGGGCTCGACCACGAAAACCGCCGCCGCGGCGAGCTTGCCCGATTTCAGCCAGCCGGAAAGCATGGCGTAGCCCATATTGCCGCAACCGGCGAGGACAAGCTTGATCGTCATTGGAGCCTCCGCAGAGCATCGGACCCAAAAGTGGGTACCGGTTTTGGCAAAAATCCGATGCTCAAACCAAAAGATGGCTTCCCATAGACGTTCGTGGCGGGGCGGGGAAGCCCTGTTGGGACGGAGGATCAGGACGGACCACGAACCGCCATCGGCCGCAGCGACACTTGCCTCAGTCCGAACATGCCGAACACGAAGAACAGCCAGACCGGGTCGGCGCGATGGAAGAAGAAGCTTTCAAGGAAGGCGTTCAGCGCTGCGAACAGCACCACCATCATGAAGAAGTCGCCCAGATAGATGTTCTCCTTGCGCAAGGGAATGCGCATGTAATCGCGCAGCGGCGCGACAAGGAACGTGTAGACCGCCACGCACAAAGCCGGGATGCCCATCAGCACCGCGATGTCGAGATAGCCGTTATGGCCGTGCACGATGGTTCTGATGTCCCAGGCGCGGTCGAATGACTGGTCCTGGTTCAACAGCAGCGGCGTGCCCCAGAAGCTCTCGAAGCCATAGCCGGTCCACGGCCGCTTCGCCAGCATCTCGCCGGCGAACTCCCAAAGAGTCGTGCGCCCAGTGTAGGTCAGGTCGGGGAAATAGAGTGCCGCCAGATGCTTCACCGGCGGCAGGAAGACGATGCCCAGCGTGCCGATCGCTGCGGCGATGATGGCCAGCGCGAACAGGATCGGCGTGCCAAGCCGCATGCCGATCAGGCTTGGCAGCACGACGATCAGGATCGAAAACGGCACCAGTCCGGCCGTCGTCTTGGAACCGGTGTGCAGCATGAAGATCATCGCTGCGCAAAAGATCGATGCGCCCCAGAGCCGCTGTCCGCGCCGGTAGAGGTACAGCCCGGCGAAGCTGAAGCAGGCCATGACGGGCCCAGCGATGTTCTTGTGGGTGAACACGCCGCGCCACAGGCCGACATGTTCCGGCTCCAGCGACGCGGCGGTGTGCAGCGCCTCGTTTGGAAAGACGATGAGCCCGATATAGGACAGGCCCATGACGACGACGATGGTGAAGATGATGACTTTCGAGAAAGCTTCGGCGTCGCGCGGAAGCGCTAGGATCGTCACCATCGTCAAAATGCCGATCAGCGTGAAGAAGACGGCGCGCATGGCCGACGGCGGATCGGTTGCCATCACCACCGAGAACATCAGGAAAGCCAGCATCAGCAGCCAGGACGGGCTGAGCAGCGAGCGCACCACGCGCGGGTCGGCAAAAGCCATGAGCGAGAAGACCGAGATCGCGCCAAGCGAGCCGAAGCCGAGCTGGTTGACGATGTCGCCGCCATCGCCGGTCGTTGCGGCGCCGGCCGGCTGGAACGGACGGAACGACACCAGGATGACGGTGAACAGCAGCGCGGCGACCGCAGTCGCGACACCGTCGCGTGTGAAGGCCGCGCTGAGCGGCGCGCGTTCAGTTCTTCTCAGGCTGCCGGTATTGCTCATTGGCGTATCCGAATTCGGCAAGCACGCGGCCGACAGCGACATGGATTGGGTATAAGGCCGTCGCCAACGACCGCGTCCGCGCCAGCCTGGCCGCGCCGCGAAACGGCGAGACGGCAAGCAGCGCCAGGCTCTTCAAGAAAACCCTGGTGCCGGCGAACGGCGTGCCGGCCCGCTTCTTCTTCTCGACCAGTGTCGAGATGACGCCGTTGCGCAGGCTGCGGGCACGGATCCAGTCGGCCTCGATGCGCCGGGCCGGAACTGTTTCATGCACTTGCGCTTCGGCGCACCAGCCAAGCACAAAACCTGTTTGTGCCGCCCGGCTCAGGAAATCGGAATCGCCGCCGCCCATGAAGTTGAATTTCAGGTCGAGGAAGGGCGGCCCCATGGCGGTGAGCACGTTGCGGCCGACCAGCAAATTGCCGGAGGAATACAGCGCGGGCACCCGCCCGGTCTGCCGATAAGGTGGCGCAAAGACCGGGTGCTCGGCCCAACTGGCATGGGCCGCGTCGGCAAACACAGGCATTTGCGGGCCACCGACAATATCGGCACCGAGCGTCTCGGCCGCATGGCACATGCGCTCGAGCCACTGCGGATCGGCGATCTCGTCGTCGTCGATGACCAGCAGGTGGCTGAAGTCAGGAAAGTGGAGGATAGCCGTCTGCCAGCCGGCATTGTAGGCGCTGCAATTGCCGCGCTCATGCGCGACGATCACCATGCCCGGGATGTCGCCGCCCTCGAACAGCGGCAGCGCCGCCCTGGCGCCGGCGCGCGCCTCGGCTTCGTTCTCGATGACGATGATTGCGAAACGTCTGCCGGTTTCCTGGGCCTTGAGCGATGCCAGCGTCGCCAGCAGTTGCTCGGGCCGTTTGAAGGTCGGCAGCGTAACGACCGCCTCGACAGCAGCGGCGACAAGTCCCGGCGACCGCCCTGCGATCGATACCGATCCGTCCGATGGCAAAGGGATCATCCGTGTCCAGCCCGGGATGGTGAGTTTGGCTCTCGATAGCATCGCGGTGATAACGTTTCGTTAATCACCTTCGCGGACAAGCCGGCAAATCGGCAACGCCGGGCCACCAGATAGCTTCACTTAATCAAGGCTTCACCGCGCCTTGCTAACCAATCAGCGCTGGAAGGTGAGATGCATCTGCTGTTCGCCACATCGATCGTGCCCGACGGGGCCCTTGCCTCGGGCTACGAGATCGCCAATGCCGCGATCATCGCCGCGTTGCGGCGCGCCGGCGCGCGGGTCACGGTGATCGGCTTCACCTGGCCGGGCAAGCCTGCGAGCGATCCGCAAAACACCATCGTACTCGGCGCCGTCGATGTGCGCACGGAAACCGCCTCATCGCTGCAAAAGCTCGCCTGGGTTGCAAGGGCGATGCTCTCCGGCCTCACTTTCGCGTCGGTCAAGCTGCGCGTGGTCAAGGACAGCGAGGTCCGCGCCGCCGTCAAACGCGCCGGCCCTTTCGACGGCTACGTCTTGAATTCCGTGCAGTTCGCCGGCGCCTTCGAAAGGCTTTTCGGCGACCGGCCGTCGATCTTCGTCGCCCACAATGTCGAGCACCGTTCGGCGCGTGAGAACGCCGCTGCCGCCGGCGGCCTTTTCCAGCGCCTGCTGTTTCGCCGTGAGGCAAGGCTGCTCAAGACTGTGGAAGAACGGCTCTGCCGCCGGGCACGCTTCGTCTTCACGCTGGCCGAGGAAGATCGCTCAGCGCTCGGCGTCGCCTCCGACGACCGTTCGGCGGTGCTGCCGCTGGTGACCTGCGCCGAGCCGCCGGTGCAAAAAACCCCGCGCCGCATCGACTGCGACGCGGCGCTGATCGGCACCTGGACCTGGCAGCCGAACCGCATCGGCCTCGACTGGTTCCTGGAAAAGGTAGTGCCGCATCTCAGGCCCGATTTCCGGGTCAGGATTGCCGGCGGCATGCCGTCCGGCCTCGCGTCCGCGCATCCCGGCGTCGAATTCGTCGGCCGCGTGCCGGACGCGCAGGCTTTCGTGCGCGGCGCCGCCGTCATCCCGCTGATCAGCACCTCCGGCAGCGGCGTGCAGCTCAAGACCATCGAAACCTTCGAGCTCGGCCTGCCTTCCGTCGCCACCAGCCATTCGCTGCGCGGCATCGACCATCGCCCGGTCAATTGCGTGGTGACCGATGATCCGGTCGCCTTCGCCGGCGCCCTTGAAGCAGCAGTGGCCGATGTCGGGGACGTCGACGGCAGCGCTTTCCACCGCCGGCAGCTGAAGGCGCTCGATGCCGCAATCAGGCTCGGCCTGGAAAAGCTCGGGCCTGTCGGCCAGGAGATGTTTGCATGAATGTGCACAACGCCCGCGCCGTTTTCGGGGCCGACAGCTTGAAATCGATCCTGGGCATCCCGGTCCTTGCCATCCGCTGGGACGATGCGGTCGCGCACCTGACCCGGTCGATTGCAGAGCGGCGCTTCACCAAGGTCACCTTTCTCAACGCGCACAACGCCAATGTCGCCTATACGGACCCGGTCGTTGCCGAGGCGCTCGACGATTTTCTCATCCTGCCGGACGGCGTCGGCGTCGATCTGGCGGCGAAACTGCTTTACGGAGCATCGTTTCCGGACAATCTCAACGGCACCGATTTCATCCCTGCCTTCCTGCAGGCGTCCGCCAGGCCGCTGACCGTGGGGCTGCTCGGCGCGACCCGTGTCAACGCCGAGGCGGCGTCGAAGAAGCTGGCAGCGCTCGCGTTGCAGCACCGGTTCGTCGTCATCCATGACGGTTATTTCTCTCCCGCCGAGGAGCCGGCAATCGTCGATCGCATCGCCAGATTGCGGCCGGACGTGCTGCTTGTCGCCATGGGCGTGCCGCGCCAGGAATTATGGATCGCGCGCCACATCGACGCGCGCCACTGCACGCTGCCGATCGCCGTCGGCGCGCTGCTCGATTTCCTGAGCGGCACGGTGCCGCGGGCGCCGCTGTGGATGCGTCGGCTCAGGCTCGAATGGCTGTTTCGGTTGTGCATCGAACCGGGCCGTCTCTGGCGCCGCTATGTGGTCGGCAATCCCCTGTTCCTGTGGCGCGTCATCGGCCAGAAATTCTTGCGCAGGCCCGCTGCTGCCAAAACTCGCCCCAGAGCAAGCCCCGGAGCAGATCATTGAACAACCGGTTCGTGCCGCGCCCTGACACCGAGGCCGATTTCCTCCACCGGACGCCGACGGCGGCGGTCGTGACGGCAAGCTATGCGCCGGATTTGGAGCGCTGCCGCCTGCTGTGCGACACAATCGACCGCTACGTTTCCGGCGTGGCGCACCACTATATTCTTGTCGAGCATCGTGACGTGGCACTGTTTCGTCAGTTGGAGAACAATCGCCGCACCATCGTCGACGAGCGGGACCTGTTGCCGCGCTGGCTGCATGCCTTCGACGATCCGCTCAGCCTGTTCCGCCGGCGCATCTGGCTCAGCCTGAAGACCAAACCGCTGCGCGGCTGGCATGTGCAGCAGCTTCGCCGCATCGCGATATCGGCGCATGCCGGCGAAGACGTGCTGGTCTTCTGCGATTCCGACGTGGCGTTCCTAAAACCTTTCGACTGGAGCGGCTTCTGGCGCGATGGCAAGGTGCGGCTGTTCCGCCGCGACGGCGTGCTGTCCGGTGACGGTCATGAGGAGCATCGCATCTGGTCGCGCAATGCCGGTTCGGCGCTTGGCATCGAGCCATCGGAGGTTTCGACCCACGACTACATTTCGACGCTGATTGCCTGGCGCCGCGAAACCGTGACGGCGCTGTGCGCGCGGATCGAGAAGATCCATGGCCGCAACTGGGTCGAAGTCATCGGTGCGGCGCGCAAATTCTCCGAATGCATGATCTACGGCCGCTATGTCGACGACGTGCTCGCCGGCGCCGGCCATTTCCATGGCTCGGAGGAGTTCTGCCGCGTCCACTGGACGGGCGAGGCGCTGTCGGATGACGAGTTCCGCCGTTTCGTCGCCGCCATGGCGCCGCAACAGGTGGCCATCGGCATGCAGTCGTTCATCGGCACCGACGTCGGCCGCATCCGCCGCCTGATCGGGCTCGATTAGTCCGAGGATAAGAACTCATCGCCCTTTGACGACCGGGCTTAGGCCCCCGACCTTCCCATTTACCCCGGTAGGAGGTGATGAAAGGGTGGGAAGTCGCCTGTTACTGACGGAAGCGCAGGTTCCGTCGCGTGAGCTCGTTGACCGAGGGGCAGCCCATCAGCTTCATGCCCCGCTCAATCTCGATGTGCATCAATTCCAGCGCACGTTCGACGCCGGCCTGCCCGGCGGCCGCCAGTGGGAAAAGGTAGTAGCGGCCCAATCCGACGGCCTTTGCGCCCAGCGACAGGGCCTTGAGCACGTGGGTGCCGCGCTGCACGCCACCATCCATCATCACATCGATTCTGTCTCCCACCGCATCGACGATCTCGGCAAGCTGGTCGAACGCGGTACGCGAGCCGTCGAGTTGGCGACCGCCGTGATTGGAGAGGACAATTCCAGTGCAACCAATCTCGACCGCACGCTTGGCATCTTCGACCGACATGATGCCCTTCAGGCAGAACTGTCCGCCCCAGTGCTGCACCATCTCGGCAACGTCGCCCCACGACATGGAGGGGTCCAACATCTCCGTGAAGTAGCTGCTGATCGACATCGCGCCGCCGCCCATGTCGACATGGCCTTCGAGCTGTGGCAGCCGGAACCGCTCATGCATATAGTAGTTGATCGCCCATGACGGTTTGACCGCGAACTGCGCGATGCCAGCGAGATTGAGCTTGAAGGGGATGGCGAACCCCGTTCTCTTGTCACGCTCGCGGTTGCCGCCGGTGATGCTGTCCACCGTCAGCATCATCACCTCTACTCCCGCCTGCTTGGCCCGGGCCATCATCTCGCGGTTCAATCCGCGGTCCTTGTGGAAGTAGAATTGGTAGACTTGCGGCCCATTGCTGATCTGGCGCGCCTCTTCGAGGCTGACGGTGCCGAGCGAGGAGACGCCGAACATCGTGCCATATTTCGCCGCCGCTGCCGCCACCGCACGTTCGCCCTGATGGTGGAACAGGCGCTGGAGCGCTGTTGGCGAGCAGTAGGCCGGCATCGCTAGCTTCTGGCCCATGACGGTCACCGACATGTCCACATTGGTCACGCCGCGCAGAACATTCGGCACCAGGTCGCAGTCATCGAAGGCAGCCCTGTTGCGCCGATAAGTGACTTCGTCATCGGCCGCACCGTCAATGTAGTTGAAGATCGGTCGGGGAAGGCGCTGTTTGGCCATGCTGCGGAAGTCATGGAAGTTGTGGCAATTCCTCAGACGCATCTCATCACTCTGTGTTGGCCCGGCTCATCTGCCCGATAGCACACTGCTGCGCGATGCCGCGGGCTGAACGATAAACGGCCGCAACGAACCGGTAGCAGTCGTGGCGCGAACGTTGCTCTGGAGAAGCGGCGGCAAGGCTCGCCGCTACCCGACACCCGGCATTTTTCGAGTGAACGACCAGTCTCGGGCGACAATTTCGATGGTCTCATCTCGAAAATAGAACAAGAAATGCCGTGATGTCGGACTGTCCGGCGACAGACCCCCCCAATCGGGCTCGTCGACTGCCCCGCCGTCGCCGATCACTTCGTAGAACTCCCCTCATTTTGGAGCTTGATTGCTATAACGGGCTTCACCTGTAAACTACGCGTGATCATTTGTGGCGTCCCATCGCCAGCGACTACTGCCAACGAATCGAAGTGTCCATCCCATCTCGGCATCGACGGCAGCCAGCTGGTCGACCTAGACCGGCTTCGCCGGCCTGCGCATCGCCGAATAGGTGAGCAGCGCCGAGGCGAGATAGAGCAGCAGGAAGACGAGATTGAGCGAGAGCACCAGATCGGGTGTGTCCAGGATATGGGTCAGCACATACGTCAGCAGCACCGCCTTCAGCCCGGCAAGCAGCGCCAGGTTGATCGCCCGCACCAGCGTCTGGCCGCGCGCGAACAGAAGCTCGGCCTGGTATTCGACGAGATTGCGCAGGCCCGGCACGCAGATCGCCAGCGCCACCAAAGGGGCGGCCTCCGCAACATTCCTGCCCAGCGCGTTGGGGAAGAAATGCAGCACGATGGCGAGTGTCGCCAGCGCCAGCGTCGAGACCGCGAATACGCCGCCTTCGATACCGCTCTTGACCGAAAGGCGCGACAAAAGTTCCGGCGCCCGCATCATGCGCTGAACCAGCATCATCGAGAAGGTGCGGATCGGGATCGCCGTCAGGTCGACCAGCCGCATGATGATGGCATAGATGCCGGCGAGGTGCGGACCGCCGATCGCCAGCACCAGCAGCTTGTCGAATTCCATCTGGAGGTAGAACAGCACCTCTGCGCCGGCCACGTAGATGGAATCGGCGAGCCGCCGCAGATAGAGCGCCAGCCGCAGCCGCAGCCGCTGGCGCGGATAGAAAAATCCGAAGGCGATGAGCAGCGAGGCGGCGTTGGTGCCGATGTAATACCAGGACCAGGCTTCTATGGTCGGCTGCGCCGCGACCATGAACAGCACGGCGCCGAGCGCCCGCAAGGCCGTCGCCAGGATCGTCAGCAGGGCGGCGCGGCCGAATTTGCCGAGGCCGTTGTTGACGATCAGCGCCACCTCGACCGGCCGCCACAGCAACGCCTCGGCAAACACGATCGCCGCAAAGACCGATAGCGGCACGGTGCCGGCAAAGAAGACCAGGTAGACGCCGTAGGAGGCGGCCGCCAGCAATGGCAGCGATATCGCGCCAAACAGCAGGAAGCCGGCCGTGAAGGTGCCTATCAGATTGGGGCGGATGGTGGCGGTTCGGTAAAGCGCCGAGATGAAGCCGAATGCAAGGATGCGCGACAGCATCACGCCGGCCGCTGAAGCGGTGGCGAACATGCCGAACTCGGCGATCGACAGCGTGTTGGCCAGCGCGATGAAGTAGGCGAGCGAAAACACCAGCCGCCCGCCCGCGCCGCTGATCGCCGAAAGATAGTCGCGAACCAGCCGCCGTCGCTCGGCGACGAAAGCGCCGATCCGGGCGAGAGGCCGTTTTTGCGGGATGTTGCCAGCCTGAGTCATGTGTCGAGACAGCATAGGCCGGAAAGTTTAACGCGCGGTTCTGTGCGCTTCCGATGCTTGCAGGAAGGGCACAACCCAAGAGGGAAACCCTGTCTTCAAGGCAGGGAAATTAACTTTTTGTTTCCTATGCTTGTTTAGCGTGGTTTAACGAATGGCTGACCGCGCGTCCAAGCCGCAAAGGGCAAGCTCCACGACAATGGTCGACAGGCAAAACCGTGAAGATTGGAAGCGCGAGCGGTCCTTGCTGGCGCTCGGCCAGGCGTTGCGCGGCGAAGAAGAACCATCGCTGGTTGCGATCGGGGACCGCGCAGACCCGTCTTGGCGCGAGGATGCCGCAACGCGCCATCGTCTCGCGCGCTTACGCCGCGAGGGGCGGGCGCATCCGGAACTCTCTGCAAACCCGGAGCCCTCGGCGACCCCGGAACGCTGGGTGACTCCGGAGTTATCGGCAAACGATGAAACAAGCCGGTTTCAAGCCGAGGATGCATCGGCCTCGGCCGCCCGGATGCCGCCTGAGACCGACGAGCCCGTTCAAGCGGACTACGCGGACGCCGCGTTCGATCCTCGATTCGCCAGGCAGCGGGAGGAGCCGGTTGCAGCCGCTGTTTCCGAGGGCCGACGTTCCGATGCCGAGCCTCGATACGCCGCACCCGAACCTCGATATGCCGCACCCGAACCCGGATATGCAGATGACGAGCGGCGGTCTTCCCGTCAGGATGACGACAGACAAGAATGGAAGCCGTTGATCGACCCGATGCAGGTCGTCCGCGGCATTGCCCGGTCGAAGCTGCTGATCGTCGCCATGACGATACTGGGCGCCACGCTTGGCGTCGCCATCGCGCTGTCGACGCCGAAGAAATACGAAGCCACCGCAGAGCTGATCGTCGACCCGCGCGACCTGAAGCTCACCGACCGCGACCTCACGCAATCGGTGGTTGCGTCCGACGCGACGCTGGCCATCGTCGAGAACCAGGTTCGCGTGCTCACCTCCGGCACCGTTCTCAACAAGGTCGTCGACAAGCTCAATCTCGTCAATGATCCGGAGTTCAACGGGCAAGGTTCCGATGGGCTGGGGATGATGACGTTCATCCGGTCGATCCTGTCGCGCAATGACGGGCCGGCTGCCGGTGAAGGTCGCCGCCGTGCGCTGGCCGTCGCCAATCTGGCCGAGAGCCTTGCGGTCGAGCGCGGCGGCAAGACCTTTGTCATCTCGGTCAGCGCCACCACGCAAAATGGCGAGAAGTCGGCGCTCATCGCCAACACCATGACGGATGTTTTTCTGCAGACCTTCGGTCAGATCCAGTCCGACACCGCTGGCCGCGCGACCAACGAGCTGACGGGCAGGCTCGACGAGCTGCGCAAGGGCGTCGAAGTGGCTGAGCGCAAGGTCGAGGATTTCAGGGCCGCGCACGACCTCGTCGACGCGCAAGGCCATTTGATCAGCGACGACGAGATGCTCAAGCTCAACCAGCAGCTGGCCATCGCCCGCGCGCGCACGCTGGAACTTAACGCCCGCGCGGCGTCGGCGCGCTCGATCGACGTGAATTCGGTTCTGAGCGGCACCTTGCCGGAGGAGATCAACTCCAACACCATGAGCGAGCTGCGCTCGCAATATGCGACGCTCAAGCAGGAGGCCGACCGCGCCGCGATCCGGCTCGGCCCGCGCCATCCCGAGCTCCAGGCGCTCAATGCCCAGCTTGCCGGATCGCGCGAGCGTATCGCCGGGGAACTGCGCCGCATCGCCTCGTCGCTGCAGGTCGACTTGAGGCGCGCCGTGCAGCTCGAACAGGATCTGGCCTCCCGGCTGGCACAGTTGAAGGTCCGCAGCGGCGACGTCAACAGCGACTTGGTCACGCTGCGCGAACTGGAGCGCGAGGCCGCCGCCAAACGCTCCGTCTATGAGCAATATCTTCTCCGCGCCAAGGAGACCGGCGAGCAGAAGGACATCAACACCGCCAACATCAACGTGATCTCCAAGGCCTTCGCCCCGCTCGAGCCAAACGGACCGTCGCGCGCCATGACGGTGCTTGCCGGCCTGCTGGCAGGGCTTGCTTCCGGTGTCGGCCTCGGCGCCATGCGCGGCGCTTATGCGAGCCTGCGCGAAACTGCCGATTCGCGGCCGCGCCGCCGGACAGAAGAGCGCCGGACACCCATTGAAGACAAAGCATACCAGCCGCCCGTTCCGCCCCATGCCGGGCAAGTGCCTCATCCGCAGCAGCAGTATCCGCGAGCATCGTCGGACGAGGCAGATCAGGCTTCGAAAGCCGCTGAACAGCAAGCCTCCATCGAGGAAATCCGAGCCAGCTTGCGCGAATTCCGCGAAGCGGTTCGCGAACTCACCGAAAGCCGATCGCGGCGCTATTTCTGAGCGCCGAATAGAATAAAAGCCATCGGTTTCGAGTTAGCGGCATAAGACGGCGCTTTGACGGGATTGCCCGGTCGGATTTTCGTGAGAATGCCGCCCGAAGCAGAGCGATGTTGAGGATGGTTGATGGCCGAGTTGATTGACGGAAAAAGCGTTGCCGAAGGCGTGGTGCGGCGCGTCAAGGCCCTGACGATCGAACTGATGGAAAAGGGCGCGCACAAACCCGGTCTCGCCGTGGTCATCGTCGGCGAGGATCCGGCGAGCCAGGTTTATGTCGCCTCCAAATCCCGCACCGCCAAGGAATGCGGCTTTCATTCGGTCCAGCACACGCTGCCCGCCGAAATATCCGAACAGGAACTGCTTGCCATCATCGGCGAACTCAACGCCGACCCCGGCATCAACGGCATCCTGGTACAGCTTCCATTGCCTGGCCATATCGATGCGGGCAAGGTCATCCAGGCAATAGCGCCGCAAAAGGATGTCGACGGCTTCCACTTCATCAATGTCGGCAAGCTCGGCACCGGCGAACTGGAGACGGCGTTCGTGCCTTGCACGCCGGCCGGCTCGATGCTGCTCATCGAGCGTGTGCGCGGCAAGGATCTTTCCGGGCTCAATGCGGTGGTCGTCGGCCGCTCCAATATTGTCGGCAAACCGATGGCCAATCTTCTGCTTGCCGCCAACTGCACCGTCACCATCGCGCACAGCCGCACCAAGGACCTGGCTGCACTGGCGCACACCGCCGACATTCTCGTTGCCGCTGTCGGCAGACCTGAAATGGTCAGGGGTGACTGGGTCAAACCGGGCGCCACGGTCATCGACGTCGGCATCAACCGCATCGCGGCGCCTGAAAAGGGCGAAGGCAAGACCCGTCTCGTCGGTGACGTCGCCTTTGCGGAAGCGGCGAAGACGGCCGGCGCCATCACGCCGGTGCCTGGCGGCGTCGGACCGATAACCATTGCCATGCTGATGGCCAACACGCTAGCTTCCGCCTATCTCGCGGCCGGATTGAAACGGCCGTCTTTCTGAACCTGGAAAGCCCAAAGCTTTGCCGAACCTCACTGTTCCCCCAGAGCGGCCGGTCACCAATGATCCCATTCACGGCGGCCGGCAGTTCGGGTTCCTGCTGGTCGACAAGTTTTCCATGTTCTCGCTGGCCGCCGCAATCGACACGTTCCGGTCGGCCAACCGGCTGCTCGGCCACGACTTCTATGGCTGGACGACGGTGTCGGCCGACGGCGATGCCGTCATGGCCTCCAACGGCCTGCCGCTCAAGATCGACTACGCTGTCGCCGATCTGCCGCCGGTCGATATTCTTTTCGTCTCGGTCGGGCTGACGACCGAGTTTCCCGGCAAGAGCAAGGTGCTGGCGGCGCTGCGCAGCTGGGGCCGGCGCGGCAACGCGCTCGGCGCACTGTCGGTCGGCTCCTATCTGCTCGCCGAAGCAGGCCAGCTCGAAGGCTATCGCTGCACCATCCACTGGGAAAACCGCGCCGGCTTCGTCGAGCGGTTTCCCGACATCAACTGCACCGGCAACGTCTTCGAGATCGATCGCAAGCGTTACACCTGCGCCGGCGGCACCACCTCCATCGACCTGATGCTGGAGATCGTGCGCGGCGATTTCGGCTCGAGCCTCGCCAACGGCGTCGCCAACCAGTTCCAGCACGAGCGCATCCGCTCCGCCGGAGACCGCCAGCGCGTCGGCCCTGAGCGCGACCTGACCGGCAAATCGGAAAAGCTGCGGCGCATCGTGGAACTGATGGCCGATCATCTCGACGAGCCGCTGTCGGCGGTGCAGCTCGCCAAGTCGGCCGGCCTGTCGGTGCGCCAGGTCGAGCGGCTGTTCCTGCGTCACCTCAGTGTGACGCCCGGCCGCTACTACATGCGGCTCAGGCTTGAGCGGGCGCGCGAATTGCTGCGCCAGACCAACATGCCGATCCTCGACGTGGCGATCGCCACCGGCTTCACCTCGCACTCCTATTTTGCTCAGAGCTACCGGCTGCAGTTTGGCCGGCCGCCTTCCGAAGAGCGGCGCACGACATATTGAGGGGTGGCGCAGTCAGCCCCGCCAACCCCGCCAACCCCTCACGTGCCCCGGCGCCCGGGCTTGTATCCTGACGCGGCGTCAAATAGCTTCCCCCGGCGGCACGGACTGGCGGGCATGGACTGGCTGGCAGAAGCTGACTGGCTGCGACAAACTGGCGACCACTGACTGGGGGGAGATTTCATGGCGGGACTTGCACGGAGCATCGTTGCGGCGGCGCTCCTGTTGTGGATGACGACGCTCGGCCTTGCCGCCGACCGTGTCGTCATCGTTCTCGACGCCTCCGGTTCGATGTGGGCGCAGATCGACGGCAAGCCGAAGCTCGAAATCGCCCGCGAATCGCTGCGAACGGTGCTGCAATCGGTCCCCGCCGACAAGGAAATCGGCTTCATGGCCTATGGCCATCGCGAGAAGGGCAGTTGCGAGGACATCGAGCTCATCGTGCCGCCGCAGGCCGGCTCGGCAGGTGCTGTTTCCACTGCCGCCGACAGCCTGAAATTCATCGGCAAGACGCCGCTGACATCAGCCGTCAGGCAGGCGGCCGAGGCGCTGAAATACACCGAGGACAAGGCCACCGTCATCCTGATCACCGACGGGCTCGAGACCTGCAAAGGCGACCCCTGCGCGCTCGGCAAGGAACTGAGGGCTGCCGGTGTCGACTTCACCGTAAACGTCGTCGGCTTCGGCCTGACCGCGGAAGAGGGCAAGCAGGTTGCCTGCCTCGCCGACAACACCGGCGGCAAATACATCCAGGCGTCGGATGAGAAGGCGCTGCAGGACGCGCTGGTCGAGACCATCGCCGCCGCACCTGCACCGGCGCCCGAACCAGCGCCAGCGCCGCCGCCGGCCGCCGTGCCGGAAATACCGGAGTTCAACTTCATCCCCGCCGTGGTGCTCGCCGATGGCGGCGATCCCGTCACCGACGGCAATTCCTGGGAGATCTTCAAGGCAAAGTCCGACGGCACGCGCGGCGATTACGTCGCCACCGAATACGGAGCCTATAAAGGCAATTTGGAGCCGGGCGATTACACAGTCGTGGCGCGCCATGGCGAGGCCAGCACCGAACAGAAGATCACGGTCGAGGCGGGCCAGGTCTACAAACCCCTCTTTGTGCTCGATGCCGGCACGCTCATCATTCATCCGCGGCCAAGTGAGGGAGCGGATGTGGCCGATGGTGCGGCTGTCGTGATCGCCTATCCGGGCGTTGAAATGCCGGCGACCTATTATGGCGACACCAAGGTGGTGTTGCCGGCCGGCGATCAGAAAGTCACGGTCAGGATCGGGCAGGGCGAGGTTACCGAAACCATCCCGCTCACTGCCGGCAAGGTCGTCGACAAGGATATCGTCGTCGGCGTCGGCCATGTCGTTGCCAACGCCTACTACATTGCCGGCGGCGACAAGGCCGACGGCTCGGGCATTGGCTTCAAGGTGTTCAAGGCAAAAAAGAAGATCGACGGAACGAGGCAAGAGGTGGCTTATGCCTATGGCCCCGACAGCAAGTTCGATCTGCCGCCAGACGACTATGTGCTGACGGCGACGGTCGACCTTGCCGTCGTCGAGCAGCCGTTCAGCGTCAAGGCCGGTGAGCATCAGGATCTGAAGATCGCCATCAATGCCGGCGTGCTGGCGATCACCGCGCCAGGAGCTTCGAAGATCGAGATTTTCGATCCGAAGAAGGACATCAACGGCAACCGCAAATCGCTCGGCTACGCCTATGACGAGAAATATCAGGCGGCGCTGCCGGCCGGCGACTACGCCGTCGTCTCCGAAAAGTTGGACAACAGCTCAAAGGAAAGTACGGTGACCATCACAGCCGGCGAGCGAGCCGAGCTGACGGTGCAGTAGGGACATTCGACGTCTAAAAGGGGGGGCGCGAAGCCCAGCCCCTGACCCAATGTGGAACCCAAGTATCTTGCAGAGCAATATTCGCCTGCGGCGCAGACGTTTCGCGCGGTTTAGCTTGCTATAAAATTTCGCAAAGCATTCTGTTCGCCTGATCGTCGCAGAACATCCGCTTTTGCGACGTCGCAAATATCAGTCGCGAAACCGATTCAAAAACTCGGGAGTTTTGCGACAAGAACCGGGTAACGACCCCACAAGAAAAAATTTGGGGCATGTGTCGGGGCGCTTGGCTGTCGTTCGTCTTGTATACCTGACACGACGGGGAGATTTGGCAGCATGGCGAAGATCGTATTCGGAATGAACCAGTCCCTCGACGGCTATGTCGACCACCAGGAATTGCCTGCGCCAAGTCACGCGCTCTTTCGTCACTGGATAGAGCACGTGCGCGACCTGACCGGCAGTGTGTACGGTCGCCGCATGTACGAGGCCATGCGCTATTGGGACGAAGACCGTCCTGAGTGGAGTACGGAGCAACACGAGTTCGCGGCGGCGTGGCGGCGCCAGCCGAAATGGGTTGTATCGCGCTCGATGAAGTCGGTCGGTCCCAATGCCACGCTTATCGCGGATGACGTCGAGGTAGTGATACGCAGGCTAAAGGCCAAGCTAACAGGAGAGATTTCCGCTTCCGGACCAGAGTTGGCGCAAAGCCTGACCGAAATGGATCTGATCGACGAATACCGCCTCTACCTTCACCCCGTGGTGCTTGGTCGCGGCAAGCCCTTCTTCGCCGGCTCTCGGCCACCGCTCCGCCTTGCGGCCAGTGAGCGAATCGGCGGGGAAGTCATCAGGTTGACCTACGTTCCTGCCTGACTACAGACCACGCCGATGAGAAGGCGATGCATCGAAATCCCCCTTTCGGTTCAGCCTTGACGTTGCGGAAAGGATTCGGAAGAACGACGGCTGCGGGTGGGGAGATCGCCATTCGGCGGGGATCGGCCGAACGGCTTAGGAGCGCCATTTGCCGACCTTCATTGCGTTTCTCCAAACCTGCCGTTCGCGCTACAGACTGATACGACCTTAAGCGGAAGCTCGTTCGCCCCGGCCGAATTCACGCCCATGACCCGAAGCTGCCTTCCGTCAATGCGGATTTTTTCAGAATCTCCCGTTCGGGTTGGCCGAGGCCTCAGGCAGGATTCGAAGTGTCGCGGCCAAACGGGCGCCATTCAGACATTCCGGTACCATCATTGTTCACGGGGCCTGGTATCCTGCAGCGTCTGCGAACTCTGCCACAGCCAGATTGCGAGCGAGCCTGAACGCCCGCGGACCTGTGCTTCCACAGGTCCTCTTAGAGCACCAGATTTGAACAACTCGCAGTCGCGGCCGGCGACTTGCAGCATTTCGTCGCTCACTGCGACTTCGGCATTTTGGTCGGCCGCGATCTCCATCAAGCGACTGGCGACGTTAACCGTGTCACCCGTCGTCGCGATGTGCTGACGGCCTTTGCCACCGAGTCGCGACGCAACGATTGTTCCGTAATGCGCTCCGATCTTGAAGCCGAGCCTAGATGCAGTTGATGCGGGCAACGAGACGAGCCAGTTGCTGGTACGGCTGGAGAGCGCTGCGCAGCAGCGGGCAGCATTGAAGGCATCATCTGTCGCTGCTTCCGGTAGACCGAACAGGATCATGGCTCCGTCACCCATGAAATTCGTGACGACGCCACCGCAGCTTGTCACCTCTTCGTCCACCAACGCATGGAACGTGTTCAAAAGTTCGCGTGTGGCGTTCGGCCCCAATGTTTCGCTCAGTCCGGTGAAACCGGACAGGTCAATGAATATGATGGCGGCGTCCCTCCGGACAGGTTCCAGGAGAAAGTCGCCATGCTTAGCGAGCCACCCCGCAAAGCCCGGGGCCTCAACTCGTTGAAGCAATTCGCTCTGCGTGGCGAAATACTGGGCCTGGTTCCTGCCCAACCAAAGCTGCGCGGCCCCGAACAAAATAGCCGGCGGAACGGCGGCGGCCATCGGCAACGCCGCGCTCAGCCAGATATGGTGTGAGAATGCGGTCATATTGACCACGAACCAGATCACAACCACGCCAACGATCGCTGCAAGGCCGATGGCGTTGCGACGCCATGCCAACAGCCCCACAAGAACCACTGGCAGCACCACTGCAAAGCCGGCATCTGCAAGGCGAACGTACTTATCTCGCACTATGCCATCGCCGGTCATCAGATGGGCAATGGCCGTCGACATGACCTCGACGCCTGGGAGCACGGGATCAAACGGTGTCGGGAAAACATCGCCGGCGCCGGTTGCAGTTGCTCCGATCACAACAATTCGATCCCGAATAATGCCGCCATCGACTTGGCCGCCCAGCACCGTCGTGGCGCTTATCGTGCGGATCGTGCCGCGGGGGCCATAGAATGTCAGAGGGAGTATGTGACCAATGTCCGTCCGAATCCGCTGTCCGCCCAGAGATAGATAGTCGGGCGCTATTCCCGGATCCTCTCCCACCGCCATGGTGGCAACGCGCAGGGAGAAAGACGCTTCAGTCCGATCTCCGGCCCGAAACAGCAACGGGACGAACCGAGGCGTTCCCGTCCAGTCGGTAACCACGTTCACGACGCCGACAGCGGCGATATCCGAGAACGCTTTCAGGGGCCACAAAAACCGCTCGGCATTCGGCACTCGGGCGAGAGGGCCATCGCCCTCGACTGCAATCGATTGTTTACCTCCCGAGTAGACCGCTGCAGCAGCGATTACGCTTGAAGTTCCACGCAGCGAACGCGCGAGCGCCTCATCATCATCTTTTGTCCCGGGATCGACCAGCAGCAGGTCGACCGCAATGGCTTTCGGTCCAAAGCGAGCTATCGTATCGACAATCCGGGCAAGCGTGGCGCGGCTGAGGGGATAGCGGCCGTCGTTTCGGACCGCTTCGTCGTCTATTGCGACAATGGTAATCAGCTCCGGCGGCTTTGCCGTTCCCCGAACAAGCGTTCGAAGGTCCGTCATCGTTGCTTCGACGCGATCGAGGGACCACATGTTGCCGCGCCAGTGCGCAAAGCCAAGCCCGGCCCCCCAAAGACCCGCCAGGACGAGCGCGATCAGCGTCTGAAGCGCTCGCCCGCTCATTTAGCTTACTGACCGAAACGGGCCATCAAAGCCGAAACACGTGCGGCGGGCCAGCGCTTGACCGTCAGTGCGCCTGTTCCGGCTTCCACATCGACGCCTTCGCCCGGCCCGAGGACTACGCCAGCATTGGACGCCGGCCTTTGCACGGCGACGCGACCTTTGACGACGAAGACAGACGTCTTGCCTCGGGCAACGTCGACTGCCCATTTTGTACCTCGCACCGCGGCGATCGCCTGCGGGGTGACGACAGCGAAGCTACCCCGGACCCTGCCGGCTGGAGCATCGAGCAACAGCGCCTTGCGCCGTAATCTGACCGCATCGGCACTACCATTTCGATCACGGTCCACCAGTGTAAAACGAGCGCCATCTTCCGCAATGATGGTAAGGCCTTCCCGGCATCTCAGAATTTGTCGGGACGTACCTGCTACCAGTCGGAACGTACAGCCGGCGTTATTCGACTGCGCTGAAGCGGTATCCACCCAGAAGACACAGGCAAGCATGCATGCCATCAGGCTCCGGAGATATCGGCCACTTGCGCTCATGAACGTCTCCTTGCTTTTGCGAAAATCTGCGGCAAGAAAATCTATGCATTGTCTTCTGCGGTCAGCCTTGGCAGTATACTCATGCGTACGAGCCGGCACTTGCAGCCGCGTTGCCTTAGAGGTAGCACGGTGCCGACCAGCGATCTTAGCACGATAGCTTGCTCCAACACCAAATAAGGCGACATCAAGCCGTTGAAGCGGCCGCGATGCGAATGTCGCGAACGTCACGCGGCGACGCTGCTGTTCGGCTCATCTGCCAGAACGAGCAGGTCGCGCCAGAAGCGGTCACTCCGTAGCAAGCCCTTGAATGACCGCAATGGGGCCGAGAGCAGACCGGCAGCTTTGGGCTGCGAATATTCAAGATCGGACATTCAGGTTGGTGTGGGCATCGTCGTGACCTGACCCCAAGCCGACCTTCATCAACCCGTTTTTCTGCCCGATAGCCGACATTCGCGGCCACCAGCACTGATGACCCGAAGCAGTCATTGACTGTTGAAGGCTCAATGTCCCGAAGGGGTAGGAGACCATCATTCCACCCAGGTAGCCGTTCTCGTTGCTGGCCACGATGGACTCCTCCGTGCGGCGCAAATATCATCGATCCAACCAGTGAGGCGATCACTTAATGGCTGATGAACGCGTCAGACGCCGTCTTGCCGCCATCGCTGTGGCCGACGTGGTCGGCTACAGCCGAATGATGGAGGCGGATGAGGCGGGTACGCTGGCGGCACTGAAGGAGCGGCGCAAGGCGATCCTGGAGCCGATCGTTCGCGATCGCGGCGGGCGGATCGTCAAGCTTATGGGCGACGGCGTGCTGATGGAGTTCACCAGCGCGGTGAACGCGGTCGAGGCTGCAGTCGAACTACAGGCCAAAATGGCGGAGGCCAACCAATCCGTCACCGAGCACCGCCGCATATTGCTGCGTATCGGCATCAATCTGGGCGACGTGATCGGTGAGGGCTCGGACATCTATGGCGACGGTGTGAACGTTGCGGCTCGCCTCGAAGCCTTGGCAGAGCCAGGCGGGGTCTGCGTCTCGGCCAAGGTTCATGAGGAATTGCGAGGCAAAGGCAACGCTGCCTTCGAGGACATGGGCGAGGTGGCGCTCAAGAATATCGTCAGACCGGTGCGGGTTTACCGTGTGGAAACGAGTACTGGTCAAGTGGGCGGGCGGGCCGCAACGACGTCTGCTGCCAGGCCCTCCATTGCCGTTTTGCCATTCGACAATCTGAGCGGCGATCCCAGTCAACAATACCTTTCGGACGGCATCACGGAGGACATCACCACCGAGTTGTCGCGGTTCAGAAATCTTACCGTCGCGGCGCGTCACGCTTCGTTCCATCTTGCCAGGATGGGCATCAACCCAATGCAGGCCGCCCGCGATCTGGGCGCGAACTACGTCATCGAAGGTAGTGTGCGGAAGGCGGGCGAGCGGATTCGCATTACTGCACAGTTGATCGACGCAAGGACAGGCAACCACGTCTGGGCGGAGCGGTATGATCGCGAATGCCACGACATTTTTGCTGTGCAGGACGAAGTCGTGGCAGCAATCGTGACGACGCTCGAGGGGCGAATGGTGGCCGCAGCTGCTCTTCAGGTGCGCAAGCGGCCAACGTCGAGCTGGACGGCCTATGACTTTTTCCTGCAGGGCCGGGAGCTGGCCGACGCCAACATGGAGAAGGAGGCCGTTCCGCTTTTTTCCCGCGCGACGGCGATCGATCCCGATTTTGCGCACGCCCACGCCTGGCTGGCGATCGCTCTCCTCGGCCGCTACTGGTTCGACACCGATCCACGAACGCTGCACGAAGCGTCACTTGCCGCACAAAGAGCCATGGAGTTGGACAGCAACGATCCGACGGTCCACCACGCCAACGGCATGGTCATGGTGTGGCTCCGCGAATACAAACGGGCCGGCGTCCATTTCGACCGCGCCGTCGCTCTCAATCCGGCCGATGCGCAAATTCGCGCGGACCGAGCGAATTGGTTGCGATACGCCGGCCGGCCGGAGGAGGCTCTGGCTTCAATCGACGACGCGCTGAAGAGAACCCCGTTTCCACCACACTGGTTCTGGGTAATTCGCGCCAAAATCTTGTTGGAACTGAGGAGATATGGCGAAGTCGTAGCGGCCTTGGACAACATGCCAAAAAAGGATCACCCCGCTTGGCTCACACTGGCGGCCGCCCATGACCATCTCGGCCATGCCGCTCTCGCTGCGCATGCGCTGGCGAAGGCTCGCGAACTTAGACCCAGCATCTCATCGCGGGAACTGATCGCTGTGAATCCTTATGCTCACCGAGATGCGCTCAAACCTCTGCTCGATGGCCTGCGCAACGCCGGATTGCCGGAGTAAGTAGCCGCAAATCGGACATTGAAAATTTACACCACGCGACGAGTTCACCGGAAGGCATGCGGATGGCTTCGCGGTCCGCAAACGATAGTTCGTCCTTTGAGGTTGCGGAACACCGCGCCTCTTGCCCCGGCCGTAGGCTACGCGCGGAGTGGGTGACGAATGCGGCGTTTCGCGTTCGTATCGTGAATGCCCAAAGATGGCGTGATCAAGGCGATGCACGCTTCAGCCGCTCAGTATGTCCAGAGCGGCATTAAAGGACCGGATCGGGTGGGAAGTTCACGTTACTTGCCGCCGATCCGAACGGTTAAGGAGTGTCCCAAGGACGGACATTCAAATCCAAAGAGTAGCCTTCGGCATTGTCCTAGCCTAGTTGTTGTAGCGTCGATCAAATGGACTCGCCCGAGTGGCAGAGGAACTGACATACAGGGATGAAGCTGCGGCCGGTTACGACGGTGCCTTCGCGCGCGTCACGACACACTTCGCACCCTACCTACTTCGCGCGGCTCACATCGCGCCGGGTATGCGCGTCCTCGACATCGCCGCGGGCACAGGTCTCGCAGCCGAAGCGGCCCTAAATATCGTTGGCCCAACCGGCCACGTCATTGCCGCCGACTTGTCGCCCGCAATGGTCGAGAAGTCGCGCGGACGCCTTGGCCACGCAAAAAACGCTTCGGTGGCGGTCGAGGATGGCCAGGCACTTTCATTTCCCGACGAAAGCTTCGATGCGGTCGTGTGCAGCCTCGGACTGATGTTCTTCCCCGACCCGCTGCGCGGACTTGCCGAGTTTCGTCGCGTACTTCGTCCCGGTGGGCGCGTCGCGGTTTCAGTCAACACAGTGCCAGGACGGTCCTATAACACTCGCATTAACCTCGCCATTGCACGGCACGTGCCATCGTTAGCGGCCGCCGCCGCCCGCGTATTTTCGCTTGGCGACGAAATGAAATTGAGGTCGCTGCTCGAGGTCGCGGATTTCCGGGACGTGGAGATCACCACCGAGATGCATCGCTTCGTGCTGCCTTCCTTTGATGCATACTTCGAACCCTTCGAGAAAGGTGCGGGCTCGGCTGGGCAAGCATTTGTCTCGCTTTCCGCGGAGGCGCGCAAAGCCGTGCGCGAGGAAGTACGGAGCGACCTCGGGGATACTGGCGGCATCATCGAGGTAGACGTCGAATACAGGTTGGCTGGCGGGCGACGATAACGGCCGCGTGCATGACCGCTTTGAGTCAACTTGTGCCGTTTGCGTGCTCGAATCCCAACGACTGGAGCGGGTCGACTCGATCCGTTGCGCGAACGGCAGCTTTTTTTCGCGAGCGACCAAGGCACTCAGCGTTCGTCTCGAGCGTTCAGTTCCGTAGTTGCGTAGTAAATTCTTCAAGCACCTTGATGGCTTCGGCTCGGCTAGCGCCTTTCAGGAAGGGCACGTCGATCTCGACCCGCAATCCTTCCTGGATGTGGCGGAGCACCGGCGCGGGAGTCGGTTGATCGCCCCGAATTCCAAGCACCCGATATGACCGAACCGGTTCCGAAAAGCCTTTGATGGTCAGCGGCGTCAGCTCCTCTGACTCGATGTCGTCCTTGACAAGCGCCCAGGTCTCATGCGCCAGCAGGATGCCGCCAAGGTCGGCATGTGCCTGAAGACGCGAGGCGAGATTCACCTCTCCCCCAATGATGGTGTAGTCCATCCGGTCCTCACTGCCGAAATTGCCGACTGTGCAGTAGCCGGTGTTGATTCCGATACGCAGATGGAAGGGCAGTTTATAGCCTGCGTCCACCCACTCTCTCTGCAGCTCCTTCATGCGTCTCTGCATCGCGATCGCCATGCTGACGCAGGCGAGCGCATCCTCTCTGGTGCCTTTGGTCTCGGGGTCGCCGAAGAAGGCGAGGATGGCGTCCCCAACATACTTGTCGATGGTTGCGCCGTGCTCCAAGGCGATCTTCGCCATCTCGGTCAGGTACTGATTGAGCAGTTCTGTCAATTCCTCGGACTCGAGTTTGTCCGTCGTCGCGGTAAAGTCGGCAATGTCGGAAAAGAACACGGTGAGTTTCTTTCTCGATGAAGAAATCTCGACGTTCCGTTTGCCCGAGAAGATCGATGAATAAACCTGCGGCGAGAGATACTTGGACAGCTTGCTGGAAAGCGATTCGAGCATGCGGTTCTGTTCGCCGACGCGATTGCTCGCTTCCTCCGCCTCGCGCCTGGCAGCCGCCGTTGCAGTGTGAAGTTGAGCGTTTTCCAGCGCGATCGAGGCGAGCTGTCCAAAGCGCTTCAACAACTCGACCTCTTCCTCGCCGAAGTCGAGCGCCGAGGCGTCGTCGTAAGCAATGCCGAGCACGCCAACGACCGTGTCGCCGGACTTGAGCGGCACCCCCATGATCGCCCGAATAGTGATGTCCATTTGGGCTGCGGCAGCGGCCCGTCCCGGCCAGTTCTGATAGTCGGTGATCACGAGAGGCTCGCCAGTATTCCACACCGTGCCGGCTACCCCTTCGTTTATCACCAGCCTCTGGCCGATATGCGTGGCGTAGACCCCGACTCCGACCTTGCGCTCGAGAGATTCACCGGCCTCGTCAACCAGGTAGACGTAGCCGTGCTCGGTACCCAGCAACTGCGCTGCTCGACTCGTGAGATCCGACAGAAGCTCGGCAAGATCGAGCCTCGCGATCAACCCGAGCGACGTCTCATGCAAGGCGCCCAGATATTCGCTCTGGCGGCGAAACCGTCTGGCGAGGTTCTCCTGCTCTCTGCGGCGGTTCTCGAGGTCTCCAATGTTCGAAGCCAGTTGCACGGTCATGCTGTTGAAGCTGGCAGCGAGCTTGCCGATTTCATCGCCTGACTCGACCTTCGCGCGGGCCGCGAGGTCGCCTCTGCGCACGCGATCGGCGACACCGGTCAGTCGCTGGATCGGTCCGGCGATACTGTCCCGGAATATCAGGCCAAGCAGTAAGCCCGACAAAACGGCTGCTGCCCCGACGGTCAGGATTATTTGTTGCGCACGTTCGAGCTGGTCCCGGCCGCCCGCGAGGTCGACTTGAAGCCGCTGCTGCTCTTGAGTGGCGACAGCGTCGAGGAGCGCGAGCATGCGCTCTGCGATCGGCACTGCCTTCGTGCGGAACAGATAAAGGTCCTCGCGTGCGTGTTCGCCCTCCACCGCCTCGAACATCCGCGCGGGCAGCTCGAGGAATGCAGTCCGGCTCTTGGCCATTCTATCGATCAATACAGTCTGGTTAGCCGCAAGCGTGGTGCCCTCTTTCGCGATGTTGGACCAGGCCCCTTCATTGATATTAAGGTTGGCCTGATACTCATATTTGAAGCTCTCCCGTCCAGTGGTGACATAGCCGCGCAGCCCAGCGACCATCGCGTAGAAGGAGCTCTGGAACGAGGCCAGGTCGGCCAGGAGCGCCGTATTGGCAGCCGTCGGATCACGGTTCTGCTGGGCCAGCATCATGGCTTTGGCCGACGCCACCACCGTCGCTATGAGCGGGTTGGCATCGCTCACAAGGATCTTGAGCGCGGGTTCCCTGCGCAGCTGGTCGTTACGCAGTTCGAATAGCTGCTCGGACAGTGGTTTCCATTCAGCCAACAGTTGACCGATTTCTTGCATGCCGAGCTCGGCATTGCTGCGCCCGGCTGGCGACTCCCCCTTTGCGCGCAGGAGACCCTCGAGCTCGCGCATGTCGCCAAGGAAGGCCTCGTTGGCCAGCCGATAGTCATCCCGATAGGATTCGTCGCCAAGTGCCAGATAACCTCGGACCTCGCCCAGCATGCGGAGCAGATTCGCTTGAGCCCGAGCCGATGCAACCGCGCTTGGCGCGCTGAGATCGGTGGTTCTGTTGATGTTGCGAACGGCCGCTATGCTTCCCAGGTAGTTCAACCCGACGACAAGCAGCATTAAAGCGACCAGGATGCCAAAGCCGACTGTAAGCTTGCCGCCAATGTTGAGCTTGCGCAGCGCCGCCGCGACCCAAGCGGTCAGTTTCCCCAAGGGAGCGGTGTACAACTGCCGAATTTGCCCCGACTTCCCATCCGCTTGGATGCCTTCTGCGTCCCGGCCGCCTCCGATCACTTCTTGCGATGCCACTTCGCTATGTCCCAGGTTTCAGCGTCCCAAGGGGTAGGATCGTAGCCGGCTATGTCATTGCGCAGGCCCGAAGTATAAGCCCATTCGATGAGCGGAATGACCGCGGCATCGGCGATCAGGAGATCGTTCATCGCCATGAACAGCGCGCCCCGTTTCTCCGGATCGACTTCGGTCGCCGACGCCTGGAACTGCGCATCATACTCGGGATTGCAATAGCGGGCCCAATTCGTTCCCGACCAGTTGTTTTTCTTCTGTGCTGCTTCGGCGCAGGTCCAGCCGATCATGTAGCTGCCGGGATCGGGGCCCTTGTTGCCGTAAGCGAACTCCTCGAGGTCCGCATAGAAGTGCCGTCTGGTGTTCGTATTGACGGGCGACGACCCCAGGAAGATGCTGGAATCGATCAGCTTGTTTTCCACCCGGACTCCGATCGAGCCGAAGTCCGCCTTTATGAAGTCCTGGGTCGCCTCCCGCACCGGGTTGATGCTGGTCTGAAACACCAGCGCCAGCGGGACGCCGTCCTTGTCGCGGACGCCGTCGCCATCGGTGTCGCGCCATCCGGCTTCGTCCAGCAGAGCGCCCGTTATCGAGATTGAACTCCCATTTCGTGTTCGGCGAGGCGAAGGCGGCCGGTGCGACTAGGAGATTGGCGGTGGCGCGGCCACTCCTGCCGTGCAGTTCGGCAGCTTTCCGCCGGTCAACGGCGGCGGCCAGCGCCTGCCGGACGCGCCTGTCGGTCAGGATTGGATGCGGGAACTCCACGCTCGCGCGTTCGCCGTCGGCGGTTTCCCGTCTGGGATCGGTGAAATTGAGCATGATGCGTTCGACATAGGATCCCCAATACAACTCGACCCTACCAACGCCCTTGGTTTCAAGGCTTCGAAGGTCAGCCTCGCCGACCTGAAGGTTCCACGCGTAGTCGACGATGCCTTCGCTCACGGCGTTTGCAGCGGTTCTGGCGTCGCCACCGCCCTGAAGCGTCACCTGCTTGAACGCCAGGCTGTCACGATCACGATACTCGGGATTTGGCTCGAAGATGATCTTGACCGTGTTGACGACGTCCTCGCCGATGAGAAGGACGTCCTCCGTCCGGAACTCCTTGAGTCGGTAAGGACCGGTGCCCACCGGGGCGAGGTTTGCCGGAGCGCTGGCGGCATCTTTGTTATTGTACTGGCCGAATACGTGTTCCGGAATAATCATTCCCTGCACGCCGACGAAGGGCAGCGACCAGGCGGGATTGACGTCCTTGAAGGTGACCTTGACCGTTAAGTTGTCGAGCGCCTCCACCTTCGCGACTGATTTGTACGAGCCCGCGCTCGACGAGCCCACGTCCTCGTTCACTATGTATTGGTAGGTGAAAAGGACATCCTTCGCGGTGAACGGCACGCCGTCGGACCACTTGATGCCCGGCCTAAGCTTCCATGTGACCGATCTGCCATCGGGCGCGACCTGGCCATTCTCAAGCGATGGAATCTCGGCTGCGAGAAAGTGCACCAGCCGGCCCTCTGCGTCGAAGCTGGCCAGTGGCTCGTAGACGATACGGCTTGCCGTTTGATCCTTGATGCCCGGCGCTTGGTGTGGGTTCAGTGTGCTTGGCGCTTGCCACAGCAACAATCTCAACGGATCGCCATCCAGCTCGGTCGGCTGTGCGGGTTGGGGCAAACCGACAACGAGCGCCGTGACCATGAGCAGCAATAACCTGCAAATAGCATTGATGCGGGCCAACGATACACCCTCTCGGCTCCGAGACGCTCGCATCCCTTCCTCCCTGCCCCTGTGATCCTGCGGCCGCAGCTCCCTTTCAGACAGTTGGCTGTGCGAGGAGATGTATATCTCCAGTCTATGAAATTGATCGCAATTGCAGCCGCTGGCAAGACCAATCGGTCCGAGACAATGAACCTGCACCTGGGGCCCGAATGATGCATCCGCTGAAATCGCTGGAGAGGTCACCGCGATATGCAAGCGACTGTGCGCTCGGAATCTGCAACCGCTGTTTAGATGCAAGCGGTAGGCCAAGAATGACAGCCCATCGCTCATGCGAGTCCTTGCCCTAACGGTGGAAATGGTGTTTTCGGGTCGCTGGAGGATTGCTGCGAACGAAGGGCACAAAATCGTTGGGATTGAGCCATTCGGCGGGCGTCGGCCGGACGTCAGCTCCTGGCGCTGCCTGTGCGTTCCGGCAGTCGGCTCAGACAGCAAGATTCCACCCGACCCGGTCCTTTAATGCCGACCTGGACATGCTGAGCGGCTGAAGCGCGCATCGCCTTGATCGCGCCATATCCTGACCTACACAGCGGGAACAGGTAAGGTCGCCTCACGCCCCGATTCCCGACGGTGGGGGTTGGCTGGGATGGCGACCACCGATCAGTTGATTTGACAATTGGTCGGGTCGGGCTCTGGATGATTTGTTCGTGCGCACCACGCACATGCTAAATGGAGGAAGCGATGAAATCTATGAATCGCAGATCCACACTTGCCTTCGGTATTACAGTTGCAGCAGTTTTGACCGTATGTGGAGGTTCGGCATTCGCGGACGATATGGACGTGACCCTGCTTACGCCTGACAAGCTGGTATGGAAGGATAATCCTAGCCTGCCAAAAGGGGCTAAAGTCGCTGTCTTGACGGGCGATCCGACAAAGACTGGCGAAGTGGTTGTCACACGCTCCAAGTTTCCGCCCAACTATCAGATTCCGCCCCACACTCACCCGTATGCCGAGACCATCACCCTGGTCAGCGGCAGCATTGGCTTTGGAGTCGGCGAAAAGGGCGAAAAGACTGGCGACCTGCTAAAACCCGGAGCCTTCCACGCGCTGCCAGCAAATCAAGCGCATTACGTCTGGACGGGAGGCGAAGAGACTATCATCGAGGTTCATTTCGTCGGACCGTTTCGTATTACTTACATCAACCCGGCTGACGATCCGCGCAAGAAGTGAAATGCGGCTCAGCCGGCTACTTTGCACCTCGCACACAGTTGTTGCCCGGAATAGAAGCGCGAGCTTTACCTCACGCGGATAAATGCAAACCACATCAACGGAAGCGGAGCTCGGCAGCTCAGGCTCCCTCTCTCTCTCCTTCTGCCAAAAATCGTGGCCCATTGGCGATATTAAGAAAGCTGGTCCCGGAGACGTTGGAATTTGCCACTGGGGCATGACCGCCTCGGATCATTCCGAACGGGAAGGTCGCGCCAGGAGCGGTCTTTCGATGCTCTGCCGCTGTGATTTCGGCTGTCGTGATTGGGTCACGGATTGTCGTAGCGCTGCCCAGAAGGAAGGGCATGGAAGGGTCGGATCAGGTCGTAGCGCGAACGGCAGGTTTGGAGCAGCGCCATGAAGGTCAGCAAATGGCGCGACCGAGCCAGCCGAAGGATTCGTTCTGCCGTACAGCCGCGGAGCGTTCTACATCGCGGTCGGGTGGAAACCGGCCATTTGCCGAGCCGTCTCAAAGCGCTGTCGCGAAACTTGTCTTGGCCCTGCTATACTGACCAAGCCAACCCGCGCTGCGCCGCAGTTAGTGAAATGCCTCACCGCTGCGGACACACAGAATGTTGAACCTGCAGGAGTCGCCAGTCCGGATCAGAAATAAAACGACAGGGAGGATGACGTGTCTCTCGACGCCAATGATTTCGATCAAGCAGTTGAAAAATATCACCTAGCCCTGGATGAGTTCATGAAAGGAAACCCCGCGCCTGCGAAGAAGCTCTTTTCCCAACGAGACGATGTAACACTGGGCAATCCCTTTGGCCCTTTCGCGCATGGATGGAAGCAGGTCGCTGAGACGATGGAGCAAGCGGCATCGAATTACAGGGACGGCGACGCTACCGGCTTCGAGAGCATAGCGAAGTGTGTGACGTCTGAGCTGGCATACCTCGTCGAAGTAGAGCAGCTCAGGTCCAAGGTTGGCGGTCGGAGCGATGTCACACCTCTAGCGTTACGCGTGACGAGCGTCTTTCGCCCAGAAGATGGTCTCTGGAAGATTGTGCATCGTCATGCCGATCCGATAATGACGGCTCAGCCGGCCGATTCGGTACTCCGCCAATAGGCGCGGTTGTGGTTTTGGGGAGCGGTCGATCTCGCAAACCCCTTGCTGCGGCAGCGCGGCTATTCTTCAGTCCGTTCTCTGCGAAGGGTCGGCCCATGTCATCAGGCTCGCAGCATCGGACGGCCGCTTTGGGTCTCCATCAAGTCATAGCGCGAACGTCAGGTTTGTAGATGCGCCATGAACGTCGCGAAATGGCGCAACCACGACCCTAAGCGAGGTTCTTGGGATGTCGGCTTTCAGGAAGGGGCAATGCTGATCTCAACGTCCGATTTTGGGCGCAAAGCTGCCGTCCACGTCGCGGCAGATGTCAGTCGTCTTTGGGTCACGAATGCTGGTTCCGGCCAATGTCGGCTTCCAAGACGAGAATTCGACTCCGGAAGGTCTCAAAAGGGTCAACTTATTCCGTAGCGCGAGCGAATCTGGACGACTGGAACGGGTCGACCTTTGCCGTTCCCTAACGACGCAGAACCACTCAACACTGCATCCCTCGATGTGTTTAATGCCCTTCTTAAGGAGATAGGACAGCATGGCTGCCCTGAACAGGGCAGCGTAGTGGCCAAAAGGACAAAATAGCGTGGCAATCGACAACCATCAAAAGGGTGGCAGCTAGCCGCCCTTATTCACTGCAGCGCGTATTCCGCCACGTTGTTTGCGAATGCGCTGGCGCCGTGGTCGGCACGGCCGACCATTTGCCGCAACCCGGCGAAAAGCTCGCGGCCAAAACCGAATTCATTGCCGACAAGATCGCTGTCCGCTGCCCGGCGCAGCGCGAAATCGCCTGCCGGCACCAAGACTTCCAGCGTACCGGCGTCGGCGTCGAGCCTGATGATGTCGCCGTCATGGATCCTGGCGATCGGCCCGTCCTCGACCGCCTCCGGCGTCACATGGATCGCCGCCGGCACCTTGCCGCTGGCTCCCGACATGCGCCCGTCGGTGACCAGCGCCACATGCTGGCCGCGATCCTGCAGGACGCCGAGCACGGTGGTCAGCTTGTGCAACTCCGGCATGCCGTTGGCTTTCGGCCCCTGGAAGCGGATGACGGCGATGAAATCGCCGGTCAACGTGCCGGCCTTGAACGCCTCGTTGAGCCCTTGCTGGCTGTCGAAAACCTTGGCCGGCGCCTCGATGATGCGCCGCTCCGGTTTCACGGCGGAAGTCTTGATGACGGCGTGGCCGAGATTGCCTGACAGCATTTTCAGCCCACCCGTCGGCTGGAACGCCTTCTTGAACGGCGCCAGGACCTTCTCGTCGCCGCTTTCGCGGGGCGAGGCCTCGCGCACCACGCCGCCATCGGCGCCGAGCTTGGCCTCGACCGCATAAGGTCGCAGCCCTTCGCCCCAAACCGTCTGGACGTCCTCGTGCAATATTCCCTCGTCGAGCAGTTCGCGGATCAGGAAGCCGAGCCCGCCGGCTGCGTGGAAATGGTTCACGTCGGCAAGGCCGTTCGGATAGACCCGCGCCAGCAGCGGCACGGCTTCCGAAAGATCGGAAATATCCTGCCAGCTAATGGCGATGCCGGCCGCGGCCGCCATGGCGATCAGGTGGATGGTGTGATTGGTCGATCCGCCGGTGGCGTGCAGGCCGACGATGCCGTTGACGAACGAGCGCTCGTCGATCATCCGGCCAACCGGCGTGTAGGCATTGCCGAGCGCGGTGATGGCCAGCGCCCGCTTCGTCGCCTCCCGGGTCAGCGCATCGCGCAACGGCGTGCCGGGGTTGACGAAGGAGGCGCCCGGCGTGTGCAGGCCCATGATCTCCATCAGCATCTGGTTGGAGTTCGCCGTGCCGTAGAAGGTGCAGGTTCCCGGCCCGTGATAGGATTTGGACTCGGCCTCGAGCAGCTCGGCCCGTCCTGCCTTGCCTTCGGCATAGAGCTGGCGGACCTTGGCTTTCTCGTCGTTGGGCAGGCCCGTCGTCATCGGCCCGGCCGGGATGAACACCGCCGGCAGATGGCCGAAGGTCAGCGCCGCGATCACCAGCCCCGGCACGATCTTGTCGCAGACGCCGAGATGGACGGCGGCGTCGAACATGTTGTGCGACAGGCCGATCGCCGCCGCCATGGCGATCACGTCGCGCGAGAACAGCGACAGCTCCATGCCGGGCTGGCCCTGGGTGACGCCGTCGCACATCGCCGGCACGCCGCCGGCGACCTGGGCAATGCCGCCGGCCTCGCGCGCCGCGTCCTTGATCAGCGCCGGAAATGTCTCGAAAGGCTGATGCGCCGACAGCATGTCGTTATAGGAGGTGATGATGCCGAGGTTCGGCACGCGGTCGCCGCCCAATGCCAGCTTTTCCGAAGGGCTGCACACGGCAAAGCCGTGGGCGAGGTTGCCGCAGGACAGCACGGCCCGGTTGGCGGTGCGGCTCGATGCCTCGGCGATGCGGCCGAGATAGGCCTCGCGCCCCGGCCTGGAGCGTTGGCGGATGCGCTCGGTGATGGCTTCGATGTCGCGTCTCGCGGTCATGGCGTCGGTCCTTTCAGGCGAGGTTCCGCAAACACGGTCCGTGCGGGACCCCTTGGCAAGTTGAAATCAGGGTGCCCAGAAAACCTGTACGGGTCTCTCGGCTGCGTCGAGCACGGCGCGAATGGGCTTTCGCGTTTCCGATGCCATCGCGCTTTCGAATGCCTTGCGCTTGTCCTCACCCTCGATGTGCAGCGCGACGAAGCCGGCCCTGACGATCCGCGCCAGCGACAGCGTCAGCCGCGGCTCGCCGGCGCTTGTCGCGTGAACCGGGAGCACGACCCTTTCCGACGACGGGTCGAGCAGTGTTTCCAGATTGTCGGCGTCAGGAAAAAACGACGCGGTATGGCCATCGGTTCCCATGCCAAGCACGACCACATCGAGCGGCCAGGGCAGCGACCGCAACATCCTGCTATCGGCCTCCGACGTATTGCCGACGCTTTCTGCCTCTTGGTAGAGCGGCACGAAACGTGCGGCTGCGGCGGCGTGTTGCAAAAGATTGGCGGCGACCAGCCCGGCGTTGGAGCGCGGCGAGGAGACCGGCACGCAACGCTCGTCGACCAGCGTCACCGTGACCTTGTTCCAGGCGATCGGGATGCTCGAAAGCGATGCGAAAAATTTCGCCGGCGTCGTGCCGCCGGAAACGGCGAGCAATGCCGTGCCGCGCTCAGCGATCGCAGCGGTCAGGCGGCCTGCGACGTGGCCGGCAAGTGCAGCCGCCAGATCCTGGCGTTCGGCAAATGCGTGCCAGTTGTAGGCGTCGCTGTTCAATTGCTCTCGTGCCATGTCCGCCCGTCGCGTTCGATCAGCGCAATCGAGGCAGAGGGGCCCCATGTACCGGCGGTATAGCCCTGCGCCTCCTGCCTGGCGCCTTCCCATGCGTCCTGGATCGGGTCGATCCATTTCCACGCCGCCTCGACCTCGTCGCGGCGCATGAACAGCGTCTGGTTGCCACGGATGACGTCCATGATCAGTCTTTCGTAGGCGTCGGGGGCGCGGCCGTCGAAGGATTGCGCGAAGCTCATATCGAGCGGGATCTGGCGCAGCCGCATGCCGCCAGGCCCCGGATCCTTGATCATGATGAACTGCTTGACGCCTTCGTCGGGCTGCAGCCGGATGACCAGCTGGTTGGCCGAGATCGGCCCGGCGCTGTCGCCGAAGATCGAATGCGGGATCGGCTTGAATTCGATGACGATCTCCGAAACGCGTGTCGCCAGCCGCTTGCCCGTCCTGAGGTAGAACGGCACGCCCGCCCAGCGCCAGTTGCCGATTTCGGCCTTGAGCGCAACGAAGGTCTCGGTGTTGCTGTTCTTGCCGAGCTCCTCGACATAGCCTTTCACCGGCCCGCCGGCCGAGGCCCCGGCACGGTATTGGCCGCGTACCGTGTGCTTGGGCGCTTCATTGCCGTTGATGCGTTTCAGCGCGCGCAGAACCTTCAGCTTTTCGTCGCGCACCGCGTCGGCGTCCATCGACGACGGCGCCTCCATGGCGACGAGGCAGAGAAGCTGCAGCATGTGGTTCTGAACCATGTCGCGCAACGCGCCCGCCTTGTCGTAATAGGTGACGCGGTCTTCGAGGCCGACGGTCTCGGCCACGGTGATCTGCACATGATCGACATTGGCGGAATTCCACAGCGGCTCGTAGAGCGCATTGGCAAAGCGCAGCGCCATCAGGTTCTGCACCGTTTCCTTGCCGAGATAGTGATCGATGCGGAAAATCTGGCTTTCATGGAAATCGTCGCCGACCACATCATTGAGCTGGCGCGCCGAGGCGAGATCGCGCCCGATCGGTTTTTCCAGCACGATGCGCGAGTTCGGCGTGATCAGCCCGTTCTCTTTCAGCTTGTGCGAGATGTCGCCGAACAGCGCCGGCGCAACCGCCAGGTAGAAGGCGCGGATGCATTCGCTGTCGCCGATCGCCGTCTTCAATTTGTCGAAGCCAGCGCCGGTCGTCGCGTCAGCCGAGACGTAGGAAAGCCGGGCAAGGAACGTCTCCAGCTCCGCGGCGTCGATATCGGCCGGTTTCACATGGTCGGAAATCGCCTGCCTGGCGAAAGCCTGGAATTCCTCGTCGGTCATTTTCGAGCGCGACGTGCCAATGATGCGCGTCGGTTCGGAAAACTGATGGCCGCGCTGGCGATGATAGAGTGACGGCAAAAGCTTGCGTTCCGACAGATCGCCGGTGCCGCCGAAAATGATGAAGTCGAAAGGGTCGACGGGAATGATCTGGCTGGTCATGGTCTGTCCGCTCTGACGCCGCTCGCTGGTGTACGCGTGGATATAATCTAATCGATTTAGATTTTCCAGTGACACGGCGTCACAGCCCAGGGCCAATCGGGTGTTGCCGATCGTTCTGAGGTGTGCCCTTGACACTGGCGCAACCCGGACGCTTGTCGGCGAGGTGGTTCCGGGAGGCCTTCGCAGATGCAGCATAGAGCGGAATCGAGGCGAAAGCCAAAGGAGAAATCGAGAGTATGTTGATCTTTCGGCGGCCCTTGCCGGAGACTGCCGGAGCGGGGAGTCTTCAATCATGAGTGAGAAAGCCATGCGCCTGGAAAACAAAGTTGCCATCATCACCGGTGCCGCGTCAGGCTTCGGCGAGGGCATGGCCAAACGTTTTGCCGAGGAGGGCGCCAAGGTTGTTGTCGCCGACCTCAACGCCAAGGGCGCCGAACGCGTCGCCAACGAGATCGGCCGGGCGGCGATCTGGACCCAGACGGACGTCTCGACCCGTTCCGAGTTCGACGAGATGGTCTATGCCGCAAAGAGTGCCTTTGGCCGCATCGACATCATGGTCAACAATGCCGGCTACACCCATCGCAACGGCGATATGCTCGAGGTCGACGAGACGACCTTCGATCTGATCACGGCCGTCAACATGAAGGCGATCTACCACGCCGCCCTGGCGGTCGTGCCGGTGATGGCTAGGCAAGGCGGCGGCGTCATCCTGACCACGGCCTCGACCGCCGGCATCAGGCCGCGGCCCGGCCTCACCTGGTACAATGCGTCGAAGGGCTGGGCGATCACCGCGACCAAATCCATGGCGGTGGAACTCGCGCCGAAGAACATCCGCGTGAACTGCCTGTGCCCGGTCGCCGGCGAGACCGGCATGCTGGAAAAATTCATGGGCGCCGACACGCCCGAAATCCGCGAGAAATTCCGCGCGTCGATCCCACTTGGCCGGCTTTCGACGCCGCTCGACATAGCCAACGCGGCGCTCTGGCTGGCGTCGGACGAGGCGGCCTTCGTCACTGGCGTGGCGCTGGAGGTCGACGGCGGTCGGTGCATCTGAGCCGTCCGGCCCTGTCGGTTTCAAGTTTGACCTGACCGTCCCTCGCACGCGGGCGGTTGATTGCGGCAGCCAAATGAGCCGTGGGCAACGTCAAAGAACGGCCTGACCGATGCTACGCGCCGGTCTTGACGAAGCTCTTGTAGATCCAGCCGCGTTTGCCGTTGTAGACGATCTGGCACCATTTCTTGCAGCCCATCACCTGAACCGAGGTCTTGGCGGGAATGGTGACGATGGCGGCCGCACTGTTCTTCGGACCGGTGCGCATGGTGACGCCCCTGAGGATACGTCCTGCCGCGCTTGCTTGCTTGGCCTCGACTTTGGCCTGGGTGCCATCCTTCTGTGTCGCGGCCGGCAGCGGCTTCGGGGTCGAGATGGCGGCGGTTGGCGCACCGTCCGTCGCCGCCTTGGCGGGAGCAGCGACTTTGGCAATCAATGCTGCCACTTTGGTTTTCGCTGCCGGATCGGCGAATGCCGCCGCGGTGGACGGCTTGTCTGCTTTTTCAGCCTGGCCCGCCGTCCGGCCGCCCGCCGTCTGGCCGCCCCCCGTCTGGCCGGATGTGGTCTTCGGTCCCGATCCTGTCCAGCGGGGATCATTGGGCGCCAGCGCCGCTATATCGGCCTTCGCTGCAACTACCGCCGACGAAATCGCATCGGTCTTGCTCGCAGCCTGCTGCGCCGCTTCTATCCTCGCGGCCGCGGCCGCGGCCGGCACGATCCGTGTCGTTTTCACCGGAATGCTGGAAACGATCTGCTCGGGACTCGCGACCGCTTGTCTCTCAGTGGCCGGCAATGCCAGCCATAGCGCCATCGCTGCCACGCCAAGCAGCGCTGCTGTACCAAACGCGGCGATGACCAGATGCAGGTTCGACCGGATTTGCCTCCAGAACCTGGGCTGCATGTCGTAGCCAAACTGCATCGCAAAGCGCCGTCGTTCCGGCGCGCCGAAACTGAAGGGCTCTCTCACTCTTACAACCTCCATTTGCGGGCCAACGTTCTTACGACCTCTGCCGGGAAACCGGCATCTGGTCGGCATCGGTCCCAATCCAACGCGGGCAGGCCCGCAAAATCCCCCTTCGACTGCCCAGAACCGGCATCCTTTGCCGGCGATTGTGGCATCACTGCGCCCTTGCGGGGCGGATTCTGCACCTTTACGATCGATTCTGCAACTTGCAAGGGATTTTGCAACCTGTGGTTATATGCGGTCCCTCAAGGCATACCAGTTGAGCGCAAGAAACAGCAGAGGCGCGCGCAAGCGCCGGCCACCGGGAAAGGCCGGGATGTTCAGGTCCTCGATCAGCCTCAGCCGGTCCCGGTTGCCGGCGACGGTTTCGGCATAGAGCTTGCCGAAAAAGTTCGACAGCATGACGCCGTGGCCGGAATAGCCGCCGACCGAGATCACATTGGGCATCACCTCGCGCACGAACGGTTTTCTCGGCATCGTGATGCCGACATAGCCGCCCCAGCCATGGGTGATCTCGACATCCCTGAGGTCAGGGTAAAGCTCGGCGATCTGCCGGCGGATGTGGACATGGATGTCTTTCGGATCGTTGACCGCGTAGATCTCGCGCCCGCCGAACAGCAGCCGCCCATCCGTCGATTTGCGGAAGTAGCGCACGACGAAGCGGGAATCGTCGACCGCCTCACCGCCCGGCAACACGTTTGAATCCGCAAGCGGCACCGTCGCGCCGATGAAGGAGCCGATCGGCATGATATGCGCGGCACTGATCGGCTCGAGCGTGCCGCCATGGGCGTTGACGCCGATCAGACATTTCTCGGCTGATATCGTGCCTTTCGGTGTCGTGACCCTGACCTTGCCGCCAACGGACGCGATGGCGGTCGCCGGCGTCTGCTCGAACAGCAGCGCGCCCGCCTGCGCCGCCACGTTTGCCGTGCCGATCACCAGCTTCAGCGGATGGATGTGCCCGGTGCCGGTGTCGCGGGTGCCGCCGAAATAGCGCGCCGAGCCCAACCGCTCCGCCGTCTCCCTGGCGTCCATGAAGCTGATGTGAGGATAGCCGAAGCGGTTCGCCATGATCTCGGCATGCGCCTTGTAGTCGTCGACATAGCGCTGCTTGTGCGCCACCGACATCTGGCCTTGCATGTAGTCGATCTCGATCTTGTTGACGGCGGCGAATTCGAGGAGATGCGCCTTGGCCTCTTCGGCGAGGTCGAACAGCGCCTTGGCCCGGGAAAAGCCGTATTCCGCTTCGAGCTCCTCGGCCCAGGCGCGCTGACCGGTGCCGAGCTGGCCGCCATTGCGGCCCGATGCGCCGTCGCCGAAACGATGCGCTTCGACCAGCACGACATTGCTGCCGGCCCTGGCGAGGTGCACCGCCGCCGACAGGCCGGTAAAACCGCCGCCAACGACGACGACGTCGCACCTCAGGTCACCGTCGAGCGCCTTGTATTCGGGCCGCGGCCCGGCCGTGTCCTCATACCAGGAGCGGCCGGGGGAGATTGGGGATTGGTAGGGCATGATGCTCGAGTAGGGGAGTAGGGCAGTAGGGCAGTAGGGCAGTAGGGCAGTAGGGCAGTAGGGCAGTAGGGCAGTAGGGCAGTAGGGCAGTAGGAGCTATTCAGGTGACAATTTGCGGATCAGAAGGCGCAATAGCGTCCCTACGCTCTCGCTGCGGTTCATCAAAGATTCGACCGCCTCGTGCGAGGCGATTCCGACACGGTGCGCAATCATAAGATGCGTCTCCAGTTCTTTGAGGGATCCTTGGGCGATCCTGAGAAATTGCTGATAGGAAGCTCGGCTCTCTCGGCCGTAACCCTCAGCGATGTTGGCAGGCACTGAGGTAGCCGCCCGACGCACCTGACCTGTCATTCCATAGATCTCGTCTTTCGGCCAAGCTCGGGTCACTTCATAGATTGATACTGCCAGGTCCATTGCCTGCTGCCAGACGATCAGATCCCTGTAAGATTCGATTTTCGCCATTACGTGCCGCCCCTACTGCCCTACTGCCGTACTGCCCTACTCCCCTCCCTAAACATTCAACAACAGATACTCCCGCTCCCACGGGCTGATCACTTCCATGAAGGTCTCGAATTCCGCCCGCTTGATCGCCGCATAGGTGGCGGCGAACGACTTGCCGAGCAGCGTGCAGAGTTCCTCGTCGGCTTCGAACAGGTCGACGGCCTCGAGCAGGCTGCGCGGCAGGTCGATCTCGGCCGCGTTGGCGGTGGTGAGAACCGGCGGTTCGGCCTTGATCTTGTTGGTCATGCCGATCAGCCCGCAGGCGAGCGATGCGGCCATCGCCAGATAGGGATTGGCGTCGGAGGAGGGGATGCGGTTCTCGACGCGCCTGGCTGCCGAGTCGGAGCGCGGGACGCGGAAGGCGGTGGTGCGGTTGTCGTAGCCCCATTTGTTGTTGACCGGCGCCGAAGCCGACTGCGTCAGCCGGCGATAGGAATTGACGTAGGGCGCAAACATCACCAGCGCGTTCGGCACATGTTTCTGCATGCCGCCGAGGAAATGGAAGAAGGCTTCGGTTTCCGAGCCGTCCTCGGCGGAAAAGACGTTTCTGCCGGTCTTCTTGTCGATGATCGATTGGTGGATATGCATGGCCGAGCCGGGCTGCCCCTGGATCGGCTTGGCCATGAAGGTGGCATAGATCTCATGCTTCAGCGCCGCCTCGCGGATAGTGCGCTTGAACATGAACACCTGGTCGGCCAGTTCGATCGGATCGCCGTGGCGCAGATTGATCTCGAGCTGGCCGGCGCCTTCCTCGTGGATCAGCGTGTCGATCTCCAGGCCCTGGCTTTCGGAGAAATGGTAGATGTCGTCGATCAGTTCGTCGAACTCGTTGACGCCGGCAATCGAATAGCCGGCGCCACCGCCGATCGCCCGTCCCGAACGCCCGACCGGCGGGGTCAGCGGGTAGTCCGGATCGGGATTCTTGCGCACCAGGTAGAACTCGATCTCGGGCGCCACCACTGGCTTCAGCCCGCGCTTGTCGTAAGCGGCAAGCACACGCTTCAGCACGTTGCGCGGCGTGAACTCGACCGAGCGGCCGTCCTGGTGGACGAGGTCGCAGATGACCGCCGCCGTCGGGTCCTCTTCCCACGGCACCACGGTCAGCGTCGAAAGGTCCGGCATCAGCTTGAGGTCGCCGTCGTCTTCCGGATAGTTGAAGCCGTTGCCGTTCTCGGGGTAGCCGCCGGAGATCGTCGTCATGAACACCGCCGAAGGCAGCGCCAGCGAGGTGTTGGAGGTGAATTTCTTCGACGGCATCATCTTGCCGCGCGCAACACCGGCCTGGTCGGGGGTGATGCATTCGATATCCTCGATGCCGCGCCACGCCAGCCAGGCGCCGACTTCCTTCCAGTTTTTCACACCACGTTGATTTTTCACGAAGGCAGGCGTGCGGATACGTCCTCCGCGGCTCGACGGACGGACTTCCTTTTTTGCAGGCGGCATCATTCACCAGATTGGGTTGCGGATTTGGGAGTATAGCCGGGGCCGGTGATGGAAGGGAAGGGGAGCCGGCCCTGCCTTCGCCCGCCAGTTGAAAATCGCTCCAGGCAGCTTAGGTTCGACGCAAGTCCAATGACCTCGGCTGAAGACGTCGAATGCGGAACCATGAATTGACCACGATCGGCTTCGATGCCGACGACACGCTCTGGCAGAACGAGCAGTTCTTCCGCATCACCGAAAAGCGCTTTGCCGCGCTGCTCGCCGATCATGCCGAGGAGGAGCACATCTCGGCAAGATTGCTGGAAGCCGAGAAGCGCAACCTCGCCGTCTATGGCTTCGGCATCAAGGGGTTTACCCTGTCGATGATCGAAACGGCGATCGAGATTACCGAGGGCCGCGCGCCGGCCTCGGTGATCGCCGAAATTCTCGCCGCGGGCCGCGAGATGCTTGGCCATCCGATCGAGGCGCTGCCTCATGCGCGCGAAACCGTTGAAAAACTGGCGGACGCCTATCGCCTGGTGCTGATCACCAAGGGCGACCTTTTCGATCAGGAACGCAAGCTGGCGCAATCGGGCCTCGGTGACCTGTTCGATGCCGTCGAGATCGTCAGCGACAAGAGTCCCGCTACTTATATCAGCATCTTCAGCCGCCACGGTGATGGCGCCGAAAAAAGCATGATGGTCGGCAATTCGCTCAAGTCGGACGTGGTGCCGGCCATCGAGGCCGGCAGTTGGGGCATCCACGTGCCGCATGAACTGACCTGGGCGCTGGAACATGTCGAGCCGCCGGTCACTGCGCCTCGCTTCCGCCAGATAGCCGATCTCTCGGAATTGCCCCGGCTGGTCGAAAGCATCGGGAAAGCCGGCTGATCGCATGTCTCGGCGTCGGACCGGACGTGCGCGGCAGGCGTATCGATGCCGGACATTGCGCGTCGCCATCCTTGTTGTCGGCTCCGCCAAAGAGCCGCGCTGTCGCTGACCCTCCATCGCGCGGCCCTCCATCGCGGCCCCCTCCAACGCGCGGCTCTTGTACAATCGATGCCGTAAAATCGTTTTCTACTTGCAAATCAGTCGCAATTGCAGAATATGCAACAAGCGCGGCGTCACAGCGCCCGCGCCGCATGCGAGCAAATTGCGACAGGAGATTTTGATGATCGAGAGATACGGGCGATGGGTTGCCGTCGGGTTGATAGCTGCGGTTTTCGCTGCGGCAGTGGCTTCAAGCCCAGCGAAAGCGCAGGAAAAATTCAAGGCCGTGACCACCTTCACCGTCATCGCCGACATGGCGAAGAACGTGGCGGGCGACGCAGCGATCGTGGAATCGATCACCAAGCCGGGGGCGGAGATCCACAATTACGCGCCGACGCCGGGCGACATTCAGCGGGCGCAGGGCGCACAGCTCATTCTGTGGAACGGACTCAACCTCGAACTCTGGTTCGAAAAATTCTTCCAGAACCTCAGCGACGTGCCCGGCGCCATCATCTCCGAGGGCGTCCAACCGATGAGCATCGCCGAGGGGCCCTATAACGGCAAACCGAATCCGCATGCCTGGATATCGCCGACAAACGCGCTGATCTACGTCGACAACATCCGCGACGCCTTCGTCGAGCACGATCCGGCGCATGCCGAGACCTACAAGGCCAATGCAGAAGCCTACAAGGCAAAGATAGAGGCGGCCGTCGCGCCGATCCGCGATAAGCTTGCCTCGATCCCGCAGGACAGGCGCTGGCTGGTGTCGAGCGAAGGCGCTTTCTCCTACCTCGCACGCGATTTCGCGCTGAAGGAGCTTTATTTGTGGCCGATCAACGCTGACCAGCAAGGCACCCCGCAGCAGGTTCGCAAGGTGATCGACGCCGTCAGGGACAACAAGATCGTCGCCGTCTTCAGTGAAAGCACCGTGTCGGACAAGCCGGCCCGGCAGGTCGCGCGCGAGACGGGGGTCCATTACGGTGGCGTGCTCTACGTCGATTCCCTCAGCGAGGCGAACGGCCCGGTGCCGACCTATATCGACCTGCTGCGTGTGACATCGGATACAATTCAGAAAGGCCTCGCCGCAGGGCTGTCGCAATGAACGAAGCCGTTCCGCCTCTTCCCGCCGCGTCCGAGGATGCGGGAGGCGGTCTCGCCGTGCGCGGCGCGACCGTCACCTACCGCAACGGCCTCACGGCGCTGCGCGATGCGAGCTTTGAAATTCCGACAGGCACGATCACGGCACTTGTCGGTGTCAACGGCTCGGGCAAGTCGACGCTGTTCAAAGCCATCATGGGCTTCGTGCGGCTGGCAAAGGGAGAGATTCTTGTTCTCGGACGGCCGGCCGCGGCCGCGCTGAGGAAGAACGTCGTCGCCTATGTGCCGCAGGCCGAGGAGGTCGACTGGGACTTTCCAGTACTGGTCGAGGACGTCGTCATGATGGGGCGTTACGGCCATATGGGCATGATGCGCATTCCGAAGGCTGCTGATCGCGAGGCGGTTACATCAGCGCTTGCGCGTGTCGGCATGAGCGATTTCCGCAAGCGCCAGATCGGCGAGCTTTCGGGCGGGCAGAAGAAGCGCGTCTTTCTCGCTCGGGCGCTGGCGCAGGACGGGCGCGTCATCCTGCTCGACGAGCCCTTCACTGGCGTCGACGTCAGGACCGAGGACGCTATCATCGAACTGCTGCGCGCGCTCCGGGACGAAGGCCGGGTGATGCTGGTCTCGACGCATAATCTGGGTAGCGTGCCGGAGTTCTGCGACCGTGCCGTGCTGCTCCGGAACACGGTCCTTGCCTACGGGCCGACAGGCCAGACCTTCACGCAGGCGAACCTGGAAAAGGCTTTCGGCGGCGTCTTGCGTCATTTCGTGCTGGGCGGCGCCGGGCTGCATGAGGACGACGACAGGCGCCGCCTTGCCGTCATCACCGACGACGAGCGGCCACTGGTCTTCTACGGAGAGAACGGAGCCATGCAGCACAAGATGCGGGAACCGGACGAATGAGTGTCCTGTTCGAGCCGTTCGGCTACGAATATATGCTCAATGCCATGTGGGTGTCCGCCCTGGTCGGAGGTGTCTGCGCCTTCCTGTCCTGCTATCTGATGCTGAAAGGCTGGTCGCTGATCGGTGACGCGCTCTCGCATTCGATCGTGCCGGGCGTCGCCGGCGCCTATATGCTGGGCCTTCCCTTCTCGATCGGCGCCTTCTTCTCCGGCGGGCTCGCCGCTGCGGCGATGCTCTTCCTCAACCAGCGCACCAAGCTGAAGGAAGACGCCATCATCGGCCTGATCTTCTCCTCCTTCTTCGGCCTCGGCTTGTTCATGGTGTCGCTGTCGCCGACCTCGGTGAATATCCAGACGATCGTGCTCGGCAACATCCTGGCCATCACTCCGGAAGACACGCTTCAACTCGCCATCATAGGCTTCGTCTCGCTCGCCGTCCTGCTGGTGAAATGGAAGGATCTGATGGTGGTCTTCTTCGACGAGAGCCATGCCCGCTCGATCGGCCTCAACCCGAGCGCGCTCAAGATCATGTTCTTCATGCTGCTTTCGGCCTCCACGGTCGCCGCGCTCCAGACCGTCGGCGCCTTTCTCGTCATCTGCATGGTGGTGACGCCCGGCGCGACCGCTTATCTTCTGACGGACCGCTTTCCGCGCCTGCTGGTCATCGCGGTTGTCATCGGCGCGGTCACGAGTTTCACCGGCGCCTATGCCAGCTATTTCCTCGACGGCGCCACCGGCGGCATCATCGTCGTGTTGCAGACGCTGATCTTTCTCGCCGCCTTCTTCTTCGCTCCCAAGCATGGAATGCTGGCAGCCCGCCGCCGCGCGGCGAGCGCCTTGGAGACCAGCCTATGAGCATCCTCGATACACTGCTTACCCCCTTCCAGTTCGGCTTCATGGTCAATGCGCTGATTGCTTCGGTTCTGGTCGCCGTGCCGACGGCGCTGCTTTCTTGCTTTCTCGTCCTCAAGGGCTGGTCGCTGATGGGCGACGCCATCAGCCACGCCGTCTTTCCCGGCGTGGTCATCGCTTACATCCTCGGATTCCCCTATTCGATCGGCGCCTTCGCCGCGGGGATGGTCTGCGCTCTCGCCACCGGCTTCCTCAAGGACAACAGCCGCATCAAGCAGGACACGGTCATGGGCATCGTCTTCTCCGGCATGTTCGGCCTCGGCCTGGTGCTCTACGTAAAAATCCAGTCCGACGTGCATCTCGACCACATATTGTTCGGCGACGTTCTGGGCATCGGCCTGCGCGACATCGTCGAAACGGGGCTCATTGCTGCGATCACGGCCGGCATCATCGGCATCAAATGGCGCGACTTCCTGCTGCACGCCTTCGACCCGGCTCAGGCGCGCGCGGTCGGTCTTCGGGTCAACCTGCTCCATTACGGCCTGCTTTGCCTGATCTCGCTCACCATCGTCGGCGCGCTGAAGGCGGTCGGCATCATCATGGCCATCGCCATGCTGATCGCGCCGGGCGCCATCGCCTTCCTGCTGACAAGGCAGTTCAGCGCCATGCTGATCCTGTCGGTGGCGATCGCGGTCGCCGCATCGTTTCTCGGCGTCTATCTGTCCTTCTTCATCGACAGCGCACCGGCGCCGACCATCGTTCTCATGCTGTCTGCCGCCTTCATTGCTGCTTTCGTCGTCACCACACTCAAGGCGGGCCGAATGGAGCTCGGCGAGGAGGGCTAGAAACTGGCGGTCATTCTCTGGTTTGACGAGAGCGACGCTGTTTCTGGATCGGCTTCACGTAGATCTCCAGTCTGTGGCTGATGATCGTGAATCCGTGCTGTCGAGCGATTTCCTCCTGGAGCCGCTCGATCTCCGCCGACTGGAACTCGATGACATCTCCCGTCTCGATGTTGATGAGATGATCGTGATGCTCGCGGGGGACGGTTTCGTATCTGGCGCGCCGATCGCCGAAGGTGTGCCGCTCCAGAATGCCCTTTTCGCGCAGAAGGCTGACGGTGCGATAGACAGTGGCGAGCGCGATCGTCGGCTCGATGGCGATAACACGGCGATGGAGTTCCACCACATCCGGATGGTCGCTGGATTCGGATAGAACGCGCATGATGACGCGGCGCGGACCGGTGATGCGCAGCCCGAGTTCCCTGCAAAGCGCGGCGATGGTCTGTTCTGAGGACATGTCATGATCCGCCAATATCGACAGCCATGTCGCCAAGTCGGAACATGCCTGCGGATTTGTTCGAAGGTGCTATCCCAGATGCGTCGCAATTGCAAAAGGACATCGGACTGGGTTCGCTGTCAGGCGGTCACACACTGACACAAGATATCCAGATCCGATCGCAAGAAGCGAAGGAAGAAGCCGGATAGGACGCCGGCTAGCTGCGTCCGAGCCCGATCAAATGGTCTATCACCGGCTGCAGCCGTTCGGTCGTGATCGGCTTGACGACCACCGCATCGACGACGCTCGACAGGCCGAGGCTCTCCGGTGTGCCGCTTTTGGTCGAGAGCAGGATCACCGAGGGACGCGATCTGCCCGAGATGCGTCGAAGCGCGTCGATACGCGACATCAGTGCGTCGCAGTCCTTGTTGTCGGCTCCGCCATCGAGAACGACAGCTCCGGGAATGAGCGAGCGCAGCGTCGTTGCCGCCGTTTCCGGCGATTCCGAAATCGGTTTGAGCCCGGACCGTTCGACGATTTTCGAAACCACCACCCGGTTGACCGGCGATTTTCCGACGACGAGCACGCGGGTGAAGTCGGTGAGCATTTCGGGGTCCACATTCCGGCTCATCAAACTCAACTGGTTCACAGTGCGATTCAAGGGGCGCATGAGCAGGGCGGGCACTCGTTAGTTTCAATGCAGGGTTGTACTTTGGGAACAATTGCCGTGAGATCGCTGCCTATGTCAAGCTGAAATGGCCGGCGTCGAGAACATCGCAAGAAAGGTTAAAATTTAAAGCAAGTTCTTTTCTGGCCATGCATGCAAACTGGTTGTGCAAGTGCAAATCACCTGCGCAGAGAACTGCGCAGGTGATGCCGCATCCGCCAGCAGGATTTCGTCGGATTTCGATCAGCCGACGCTCCGCTGCGTGACGATGACCGGGATCAGCAGGTCGCCCCAGTTGCCGTCGCCGCCATGGTGCCGTGCCGAGCGCACGAGTTCTACCGACACACCGGCCTCGACCGCCTTCATCACCGACTGGTTGAGCCTGTGCAGGTCGTTGGCCAGCATGCGGATGGTCGCCTGCTGGTCGACGGTCATCGTGGTGGCCTGTTCTTCGGCCCGTTCCTTGACGCGGCTTATCGATGCCATTGGTCTTCTCCTTGCGTATTTTTTACCCCTTTTGGGGCGTTGCCTCTATTTTGTTGCGTTCGTGCTATTCCGCCGCCGGTTTGAACTGGGCGTGCTCGGTCGATTCATGCATGGCCGTGGTCGAAGACCGGCCACCGGTGATCGCCATCGACACGGCGTCGAAATAGCCGGTGCCGACTTCGCGCTGGTGCTTGGTCGCGGTGTAGCCGTGGGCTTCCGCCGCGAATTCAGCCTCCTGCAGTTCGGAATAAGCCGCCATCTGCCGCGCCTTGTAGCCGCGGGCGAGTTCGAACATGCCGAAATTGAGCTGGTGAAAACCGGCCAGCGTGATGAACTGGAACTTGTAGCCCATGGCGCCGAGTTCCTTCTGGAACCTGGCGATGGTGGCATCGTCGAGGTTCTTCTTCCAGTTGAACGACGGCGAGCAATTATAGGCGAGAAGCTTGCCGGGATGGGGCCTGTGCACGCCCTCGGCGAACTTTTTGGCCTGCGCCAGATCGGGCTTGGAGGTTTCGCACCAGATCAGGTCGGCGTGGGGCGCGTAGGCGACGGCCCGTGCGATGCAGGGCTCGATGCCGTTCCTGACTTGATAGAAGCCCTCCACCGTACGGCCGGCGCCATAGTCGACGAAGGGCTGGTCGCGCTCGTCGATGTCGGAGGTGAGCAGCTTTGCCGCTTCCGCGTCGGTGCGCGCGACGACCAGCGTCGGCGTGCCCATGACGTCGGCGGCAAGCCGCGCGGCGTTGAGGTTGCGGATGTGTGCGGCGGTCGGGATCAGCACCTTGCCGCCGAGATGGCCGCACTTCTTCTCCGACGCCAGTTGGTCCTCGTAGTGGACGCCGGCGGCACCCGCCTCGATGAAGGCCTTCATGATCTCGAAGGCATTGAGCGGTCCGCCGAAGCCGGCTTCCGCATCGGCGACAACAGGCGCGAACCAGGTGTCAACCGAAAGCCCCTTGCCTTCAGAGGTCTCGATCTGGTCGGCGCGCTGCAGGGTGCGGTTGATGCGCTTGACCAGTTCGGGCGCCGCATTGGCGGGATAAAGCGACTGGTCCGGATACATGGCGGATGCGGTGTTGGCGTCGGCCGCGACCTGCCATCCGGACAGGTAGATCGCCTTCAGCCCGGCCCGGACCTGCTGCATCGCCTGGTTGCCCGACATGGCGCCGAGCGCGTTGACGAAATCCTCTTCGTGGATGAGCTTCCAGAGCCGGTTGGCGCCCATTTCGGCGAGGCTCTGCCGGATCTGGACCGAACCGCGCAGCCGCTTCACGTCGTCCGGCGAGTAGGGCCGCTCGATGCCGTCGAAGCGGCCTTCCGGCGCCGAGGGGACGAGGTTGTAAAAATCAGTCATTGTTAGCTCCGACAGATCGTTGTTGGGATAGAAACGCCGCCTCATGAAATTTCTGCGCCGTTTTGGTATGACAGCATTTACATTTTGGCGCGGGCCAGGCGAGGAAAACCAGAGGATTGGCTGGAAAATAAGGGAAAACCTGTGTTGCGTTTGACATTCAGGCGCTGTAAATCTGTCATGATTGTAAAAGGCCGGCATGGCAGCGCCGCGCGGGAGTCATGTAAATTCTATCAAGGACAGCCGAGTGGCCGATCAAAAAATCTTCGCCGGGCCGCGCATCCGCCGCATCCGCAGCGCCAAGGGCCTGACCCAGACGGCGATGGCCGAAGGGCTCGGCATCTCGCCGTCCTACCTCAATCTCATCGAGCGCAACCAGCGGCCGCTGACGGTTCAGCTGATCCTCAAGCTGGCATCTGTCTACAAGGTCGACCCGCATGAATTGCAGGGCGAGGCGAGGGGGTCGGTCACCGCCTTGAAGGAAGTGTTTTCAGATCCGCTGCTGGTCGGCGAATTGCCTGGCGACCAGGAGCTGATCGAGCTTGCCGAGGCGGCGCCCAACGCTTCCGCCGCGGTGATAAAACTGTTTCGCGCTTACCGCGAGCAGGCCGAGCGCCTTTCCGACCTCAACGAACTCCTGGCGCGTGAGGGCAAAGCGACGGCGCTGTCCGGCGCCCGCTTGCCGATCGACGAGGTGCACGAGATTTTCGAGCGCCGTCCGAACCATTTTGCCGCGCTCGAAGAGGAGGCCGAGGCATTCATTTCGGTGCTCGATCCCGGCGACGATCTGCTCGGTGCGCTGAAGGCCTGGCTGAAGCGCGAATACGGCATCGTCGTCAAGGTGCTGCCGGTCGCCACCATGCCGAACTGGCGCCGCCGCTACGACCGCCATTCGCAGCGTCTGTTCCTGTCCGAGCGCCTGTCGCCGTTCGACCAGTTGCGCGAGGTGGCGATGGAGGCCTGCCTGATCCGCATGACGGTCGCCGTGGCAAGCGAGATCCAGGCGCTGAAGCTGACCACGGATGAGGCCCGCCGGCTCGCCCGCTTCGAGCTTGGCCGCTACGCTGCCCACGCGCTGATGATGCCCTATCAATCCTTTCACGCAGCCGCCACACGCGCGCGTTACGACATCGACGTGCTGCGCTCGCGCTTCGGCGTCTCCTTCGAGCAGGCGGCGAACCGGTTGACCACGCTGCAGCGGCCGGGCACGCCGGGCCTGCCCTTCTTCATGCTCGAGGTCGACAACGCCGGCAACCGCTTCCGCAAGGCTGGCAGCCAGGGTTTTCCGCAGAGCCGCTTCGGCGGCGGCTGTCCAAAGCTTCCCGTGCATGCCGCCTTTACCCAGCCCGGCCAGATCTTCGTCGAGGCGGTGGAAATGCCCGACGGCGCCGAATTCCTCTGCGTCGCCCGCACGCTTGAGGGGCCGCAAGGCTCGTTTGCGGAGCGCCCGCGCCGTACCGCACTTCTGCTCGGCTGCGACATCGGCTTTCGTGACGAGATCGTCTACGGCGCGGCACTGCCGTGGCCGGCTGCCGCTGCGGCCGGAAAAGCCGGACAGGGCACAAGTCCGGCCACGCCGGTTGGCCCGGCTTGCCGGCTGTGCGAACGCATCGGCTGCCTCGCGCGCGCCGAGCCGCCGGTGACGCGCCCGCTCGGCCTGGACGAGATGGTGACCGGACTAAGCGCCTTCGATTTCCAGTGAGGTCCCGGCAGGCGACTGCCGTCTTTGCCACAACCATCGCTGCCCGGTGGACCACGCTCCGCCGCTGCCTTTGCGCTAGGCGAATGTGGCACGTTTCTGTCGTCCGCTGTGCATCGTGTTGCCTCGAAATCGCCGACAGTCGCAATCATGAGCGATATATCATCATCACCGTTAGCCGTTTCGCCTGTCGTCTCGCCGCGTGACGAGCGTGTCGGCTTCCTGCTGATTTTCCTGTCGGCGCTGATGTGGAGTTTCGGTGGCGCCATCGCCCGTTTCATCGACGCCGGAGACAGCTGGACGGTGGTGTTCTGGCGCTCGGTCTGGGCCGCCGCCTTCCTGATCTGCTTCATGGTCTGGCGCGACGGCTGGCACTGCACGGTGAGGTTGTTCCGCGGCATGGGCCTGCCCGGCCTTGCCGTGGCGTTCTGCTTCGCCACCGCATCGACCTCATTCGTCGTGGCGCTTGCCTACACCACTGTCGCCAACATCCTTTTGATGCAGGCCGGCGTGCCGCTCCTGGCGGCGCTGTTTGCCTGGGTGCTGTTTCGCGAACGGGTGGCGTTGGCGACCTGGGTGGCGATTGCCGCCGTCATTGCCGGCGTTGCCATCATGGTATCGGAATCGCTCGATGGCGCGGTGTCGCCCATCGGTGACGGCCTGGCGCTGCTTATCGCCGTGATGTTTTCGATCGCCACGGTCATCACGCGACGCTTTGCCCATGTGCGCATGACGCCGGCGACCTGCCTCGGCACGATGATTGCCGCCGCATTCGCGGCGTCGCAGGCATCGCAATTCGGCGTTTCCAGCAGCGACATGGGTTTCCTGTTTGCATTCGGCGTGGTCAATCTCGGTCTCGGCCTTGCCTTTTTCGCCACCGGCGCCCGGCTCGTTCCGGCTGCTGTCGCAGCACTGCTCGGCACTTTTGAGCCGATCCTCGGCCCGATCTGGGTCTGGCTCATCCATTCCGAGGTGCCGTCGGGACGCACCATCCTTGGCGGCACGGTCGTGGTCACGGCGCTGCTGGTCCATATCGGGCTCGAATTCAAGCGTCAGGCGCGACCCGTGCGGCCGGGTGTCACCGGCATGCCGTCGCCTAATTGATGCAGCGCACGCGCCAAAGCGAGATGAGCCATTGACAATGGCGCGGCCGCGCGGGCAGGCTGCAAATACGGCAACAACAAGACAGGCTCATCTTGCCAAGTCTCCCCTCCGGCCCGACCGAGACCGGACAACATCGTCGTATCCCTGCCAGCGCCGTGGCGAGAGCCTTTGGCGGCGCCGGCATGCCACCTGGATCACGACAAAGGAACCGGGGGCTCGGCCGTTGCGCATTGAACTGCTGTCGTGTTGGCGGTTCGCGCTTGTCGCTTGTCGGAAAGCTCAATAATCTGAAGCAAACGCCCAGCCGCGCAGCCCCGCGACGTGCTGGCGATGGAACACTCATCAAAGGAGAGACGCATGATCCGCAAAGCATTCTGGCTTTCGGCGACCTCGGCATTTCTGGCGCTTTTCACCCTCGGCGCTCATGCCCAGGACCGCGTCGTCAACGTCTATAACTGGTCGGATTACATCGACAGCTCGATCATCGAAGACTTCACCAAGGAAACGGGCATCAAGGTCACCTACGACACCTTCGATTCCAACGAGCTGCTTGAGACGAAACTGCTTGCCGGCGGCAGCGGCTACGACGTTGTCGTGCCGACCGCCAATTTCCTCGCACGCCAGATCCAGGCAGGGGTGTTCCAGAAGCTCGACAAGTCGAAGCTGCCCAACATTTCCAACATGTGGGACGTCGTTTCGGAGCGCACGACCAAGTACGATCCCGGCAACGAATATTCGATCAACTACATGTGGGGCACGGTCGGCCTCGGCTATAACGTCAAGAAAGCGCAGGAAGCGCTCGGCACCGACAAGATCGACAGCTGGGACGTGTTCTTCAACCCGGAAAAGCTGGCGAAGCTGAAGGATTGCGGCGTCTATGTCCTCGATTCTCCGAGCGACATCCTGCCGAACGCGTTCAAATATCTGGGCATCGATCCTGAGACCACGTCGCTGGACGATTTCGCCAAGGCCGAAGAAGTGATGCTGAAGATCAGGCCTTACATCCGCAAGTTCCACTCGTCGGAATATATCAACGCGCTGGCCAATGGCGACATCTGCCTGGCCGTCGGCTGGTCGGGCGACGTGTTCCAGGCGCGCGACCGTGCGACGGAAGCAAACCAGGGCGTTGAGATCGCCTATTCCGTGCCGAAGGAAGGCGCCGAAATGTGGTTCGACCAGATGGCGATCCCGGCCGACGCGCCGCATGTCGCCGAAGCTCATGAATTCCTGAACTACATAATGAAGCCGGAAGTCATCGCCAAGGCGAGCAACTACGTCTTCTACGCCAACGGCAACAAGGCGTCGCAGCAGTTCATCAACAAGGAGATACTTGAGGATCCGGCGATCTACCCGGACGAGGCGACGCTGGCGAAGTTGTTCACCATCGCTCCCTACGATTCCAAGACCCAGCGCGTCGTCACCCGCACCTGGACCAGGATCGTCACCGGGCAGTAAGCGACATCAACGACCCCGGCAGGTGCTGCCGGGGTCAAGTCCTTTTGGGGATAGAACGCAGGACGGAGTGGACATGAAATCGCTTGGCAGCATCCGCAGGGATTTCGCGCCGTGGAACGATCCGAACGCCAAGCCATATATCCAGTTCGACAAAGTGACCAAGAAGTTTGGTGACTTCACCGCCGTCAACAATTTGTCGCTGACGATCTTCGAGCGCGAGTTCTTTGCCCTGCTCGGAGCGTCGGGCTGTGGAAAATCGACGCTTTTGCGGATGCTCGCCGGCTTCGAGGAGCCGACCGCCGGCCGCATCCTGCTTGACGGCCAGGATCTGCACGGCATCCCGCCGTACCGGCGGCCGGTCAACATGATGTTCCAGTCCTATGCGCTGTTCCCGCATATGACGGTCGAAAACAACATCGCCTTCGGCCTCAAGCAGGACGGCATGCCGAAGCCCGGGATCGCGGCGCGCGTTGGAGAGATGCTGAAGCTGGTCAAGCTCGAGCAGTTCGCCAAGCGCAAGCCGCACCAATTGTCCGGCGGCCAGCGCCAGCGCGTCGCGCTTGCCCGTTCGGTCGCCAAGCGGCCGAAAGTGCTGCTGCTCGACGAGCCGCTGGGCGCGCTGGACAAGAAGCTGCGCGAGGAAACACAGTTCGAGCTGATGGATCTGCAGCAGTCACTCGGCCTCACCTTCGTTGTCGTCACCCACGACCAGGAAGAGGCGATGACCATGGCCGACCGCATCGCCATCATCGACAAGGGCGAGGTGATGCAGGTGGCAACGCCGGCCGAAGTATACGAGGCGCCGGGTTCCCGTTTCGTCGCCGGCTTTGTCGGCAACGTCAACATGTTCGAAGGCAAGATTGCGCATGGCGAGGCGGGTGCTGCAAGCATCGATGCCGGCAACGGCATCACCATCCGGACCGAGAATGCCGGCGATGCCGCAACTGGCGCGGCCGTCGCCTTCGCCATCAGGCCGGAGAAGATAAAGATATCGTCGACGAGACCGGCCGGCGCTGTCAACGCCATCGAAGGTGAGGTCTACGATATCGCCTATCTCGGCGACATGACCGTCTATCACGTCAGGCTGGACGATGGCCAGGTGGTGCGAGCGAGCACGATGAACGCGGCCCGCATCACCGAGGATCCGCTGAGTTGGAACGACCGTGCCTGGGTGTCGTTCCGGCCGGATGCCGGCGTCGTGCTGACGCGATAGGGGGCGGCCATGTCGAATGCCGCTGTCACCGCCACAACAAGCTCTCGAGCCACCGCTGCCGGAAAATCCGCCCTGGCCAGAACGGGAGAGGCCTTCGTTGGCCGGCTTGTCATCCTCATTCCGTATCTCTGGCTGGTCTTCTTCTTCCTCATTCCGTTCGTCATCGTCTTCAAGATCTCGCTGTCGCAGACCGCGATCGCCATACCGCCCTACACGCCGGTGCTCGGCTTCGGCGACGGCCTTGCCGTTTTCTTCGCCCAGCTGAATGAGCTCAGCATCGACAACTACACGTGGCTGACCCAGGACGCGCTCTACGTCAACGCCTATGTGACCAGCGTCATCGTCGCCGCCATCTCGACGGTGCTGACATTGCTTGTCGGCTACCCGATCGCCTACGGCATGGCGCGCGCCCCGGCGATGCTGCGCCCGACTTTGCTGATGCTGGTGATCCTGCCGTTCTGGACCTCGTTCCTGATCCGGGTCTACGCCTGGATCGGCATCCTCAAGCCTGAGGGGCTGCTTAACCAGCTGCTGCTCGCCACCGGCGTTATCAGCCAGCCGCTGATCATCCTCAACACCTATACGGCGATCTTCATCGGCATCGTCTATTCCTACCTGCCGTTCATGGTGCTGCCGCTCTATTCGTCGCTGGAAAAGATGGATTATTCGCTGATCGAGGCAGCCAAGGATCTCGGCTGCCCATCGACCAGCGCCTTCTGGAAGATCACCTTTCCGCTGTCGCTACCCGGCGTCATCGCCGGCTGCCTGCTGGTGTTCATCCCCGCCGTCGGCGAATTCGTCATTCCCGACCTGCTCGGCGGCTCACAGACGCTGATGATCGGCAAGACGCTGTGGAACGAGTTCTTCGCCAATCGCGACTGGCCGGTGTCTTCGGCCGTCGCCGTCATCCTGCTGTTGCTGCTGATCGTGCCGATCATGCTCTTCCAGCGGGCCCAGGCCCGCGCCCAGGAGCAGGACAGATGAACCCGACCTGGAGCCGCTTCAACATCACTTCGATCGTGCTCGGCTTTGCATTTCTTTACCTGCCGATCGTCCTGCTCGTCGTCTTCTCATTCAACGAATCGAAACTGGTCACCGTCTGGGGCGGCTTCTCGACCAAATGGTACGTCTCGCTGTTCCACAACCAGGGCCTCATGGACGCCACCTGGGTAACGGCCCGCGTCGCCGTCATCTCGGCCACCGTGGCGACCGTGCTCGGCACGCTGGCGGCTCTCACCTTGACGCGCTACACACGCTTCAAGGGCCGGACACTGTTTTCCGGCATGGTCTTTGCGCCGCTGGTCATGCCGGAAGTCATTACCGGCCTGTCGCTGCTGCTGCTCTTTGTCGCCGTCGGTCTCGACCGCGGTTTTGTCACCGTCACGCTTGCCCACATCACCCTGACCATGTGCTTCGTCGCCGTCGTCGTGCAGTCGCGCCTGATCACGTTCGACCGCTCGCTGGAAGAAGCCGCGATGGATCTTGGCGCGCCGCCGGTGAAGACCTTCTTCCAGATCACGCTGCCGGTCATCATGCCGGCGATCGTGTCCGGCTGGATGCTGGCGTTCACACTGTCGCTCGACGATCTGGTCATTGCCAGCTTCACTTCAGGGCCTGGCGCCACCACGCTGCCGATGAAGATCTACAGCCAGGTTCGTCTCGGTGTGACGCCGGAGATCAACGCCGCCTGCACCATCCTGATCGCGGTTGTGGCGGTTGGCGTCATCATCGCTTCGCTCGCCAACAAGCGGCGCGCGGTCCAGCGCCAACGCGATGAGCAGGCCGCTCAGCGGGGGTGACGAAAGGGGCGGCGCCAGCAAAGCCGGCAGGAAGTACTTCTGACGAGGACCGCAGCAGCTTCGTTGCTTACTCGCCGGATACCCCGCGGCTTATCGGCGAAATGAACGGCGTGCTCCACGTTCCGCCGATGAAGAACGAAGACTGGTTGGGACCTTGGCTATTTGTCTGCGTGGCTGGCTGGTCCGCCTGAATGATGCCGCCGGACAGCGCCAGTCCGCGCCCGGCATAGGAGGCGATGCCGGAAAGCCAGATCTTGTACTTCGCCGAATTCGCTTCGGCCTTGTCGATCTTCGCCACACCGTTTGAAATGCTCGCCTTGAGTTCGGCCCCGTCGATCGGCAGTGTTCCGTCAGAGACATCGTCGAGCGCGAAGAACCCGCCCTGTTCATTGTGTTTGAGAAACGCCGGCAGGTTGAACCGGCTCAACGCGCCTTGGCCGAATTTCGCCGAAACCGAGCCGTCGGCATTTTCGAAAATGGAATCCCAGGTTCTGCCCGGCCCCTTGAGGATGACCGAAACGGTTCCCGTGCCGATCGGCACCAGTCGCGTCATTCCGGCTGCGGTGCCAAAAGCCCCGCCGTCGATGTCGGAGGCGAGCAGCCTGATCTCGACCTGCGTGCCTTCCGGCTTGCGGTCAAAACGAAGGCTGCTCTGGATGTTGCCGCCAAAGGCCGATGCATCGGAAATATCGAAGACGGCAAGACCGTTCTTGACCTGGGCAGCGGCGGCGACGTCGGCAAGCTGGATGGCGCCTGCGGTGGCCTGCGCTGCCGACAGTCTGAGATCGAGATCGATGCGGTCGGCGACGCTTATGTCGATTTCGCCGGGGCCAGCGCCGTTCGCGGGCGCCAGGGGTGCGAAGGCGGAGAGAAACGACCGCAGGTCGAGCGTCTCGAAGGCGAGCGTACCGGCGATCACCGGGCGCGCCTCGCCAAAGGAGAAATCCAGCGCACCCATTCCCGGATTGTCGTCCAGGGCGATCTCGGTGTTTTCGAATTTAATGCGGCCGGAGGTCGCCGTGAGCTTGCTGGAAACGGAAACCGAGCCAATTGCTGCGCCCGGCGCGATGCCGGCCCGCGACCATTCGAGCGCGCGCCTGAGCGAGGGTGCGGCAAATTTTGCCTGGCCGTCGAAATAGGCGTTCTCGGACATGCTGGCCACGCCGTCGAACGAAAAACTGGCAGGGGCCGCCTTGAAGGAAAGCGTCATCGGCGCCGCACCTCCGCCAAACAGCACCAGCGGGTTTGACGATGCGGCATCCACGGCGACGCTTTCGCCGCGCCAGATCCCGGTCGCCGACAGCGTCGCATTGCTGTTCATTGCGGCCCAGTTCGCCTGGCCGCTCAGGCTGCTCAGTATCTCAGCGTCCTTGCCATCGACGGAAGTCACCACGCGGCCGTTCCTGAACTCCACGGTGCCGAACGGATCAGCCGGCAGCTTGCTGAGGTCCGGCTTGGCTGGATTGCCGCTGACAACGGCGCGAGCGACGTCGATGGAACGGGTGATGCGCCCGCCCGAAGGCAGGGCGGGCAGGAAAAGTCCATGTGCTGCGCGTTGAACCCTGATCGTCGGCCGGATCAGCCGCGCCGTCGAGAACACCACATTGCCACGCAACGCCGCCATGGCGGAGAGATTGACCTCGACCCGTTCAGCCTCGATCACCGGCGGCGCGTCGGTCTCTGTCCATTGCGAAAGCGTCACGTCGGCCAGGATGGCACGGAAATTCGGCCAGACTTCGATCCGTGGCGCGCCGTCGATGGTGACCCTGAAACCGCTCCACGCACTCATTTCCCAGGCGATGCGGTCGCGCACGATACGGGTCGAGGCGACGAGCGGCAGGGCGGCAACGGCCAGCGCGATGACGAGCACGGCAGCGCCGATCGCCCATATTCCGCGCCGGATCAAAGGTGATGGCATGTCGCCCCGTATGCTTCCGTTCCGACAAAAAATCGCCCGACGGGTGTAACCCCAGTCGTTTACCTACGACTTAGGGCTGACGCATTTCAAGTCTTTATGGCCCAGCGATGGCATTTGCGCACATCCGCGCCGCCCGGCCGAACAAAATCTTGCTCCTGCTGCGCTGCGATATGCATAAGCGATGCCAATGCATGTCGCCAAAATGCGCAACGTTTTTGGATAACGACATGATAATAACAAAAGTCTAAAGCGCGTCGCGTGAATCTCTTCAAGCGTAACGTGCTTTAAGGAGGAACGATCATGGCTGGCGACGCACCGCTCTGGATACCGACCAAAGACCAGATCGACGCGGCGCCGATGACCGCCTTCATGCAGGCCGCGGCGGCCGCAACCGGCGGGTTTTTTCCCTCCTACGGCGATCTTCATCGTTGGTCGATCGACGATCGCGAGGCGTTCTGGAGCCTGGTCTGGGACTTTTGCGGCATCGTTGGCGACAAGGGCGCCAGCGGGGGAATCAGTGGCGGCGAGCACGTGCTCGTCGATGGCGAGAAGATGCCCGGCGCCGCCTTCTTTCCCGACGCCAAGCTTAACTTCGCCGAGAACCTGTTGAAAAAAACCGGGCTCGGTGACGCCATCGTCTTTCGCGGCGAGGACAAGGTCGAGCGCCGGCTCTCCTGGAACGAGTTGCATGCGCTGACCTCGCGGCTGCAGCAGCTTTTCCTGTCGCTCGGGGTGAAAAAGGGCGACCGCATCGCTGCCATGATGCCCAATATGCCGGAGACGGTCGCGGCAATGCTGGCGGCAGCCTCGATCGGGGCCGTGTGGTCGTCCTGCTCTCCCGATTTCGGCGAGCAGGGCGTTCTGGACCGGTTCGGGCAGATCGAGCCTGTCGTCTTCATCGCGCCTGACGGTTACTGGTACAATGGCAAGGCGATCGAGGTTGCCGACAAGATCGCCGCCGTTGCGGCAAAGCTCGTCACCGTCCGCAAGATCCTGATCGTCGACTATCTCGGCACGTCGATCGATGTGGCGGCGATCATCGAGAAGGCGACTGCGCTGGACGAGGCGTTCTCATCCTTCGCTGCCAAGTCGGTCACCTTCGAACGGTTGCCGTTCGCGCATCCGCTCTACATCCTGTTTTCTTCCGGAACGACCGGCATTCCCAAATGCATTGTCCATTCGGCCGGCGGAACGCTGATCCAGCATGTCAAGGAAGAACGGCTCCACGCCGGCCTGCTCGACGGCGACCGCTTCTTTTATTTCACCACCTGCGGCTGGATGATGTGGAACTGGCTGGTCTCCGGCCTGGCGTCGGGCGCAACCCTTCTGCTTTATGACGGGTCGCCCTTTTACCCTGACGGCAACGTGCTGTTCGACTTCGCCGACGCAGAGAAGATGACCTATTTCGGCACCTCGGCCAAATTCATCGATTCCGCGCGCAAGGCCGGCCTCAGGCCGATCAACACGCACGATCTTTCCAGCGTGCGCACGATCTCCTCCACCGGCTCGCCACTGTCGCCGGAAGATTTCCGCTTCGTCTATGACGGCATCAAGAAAGACGTGCATCTCGCCTCCATCTCTGGCGGAACCGACATCGTCTCCTGCTTCGTGCTCGGCGTGCCGACCCAACCGGTATGGATCGGAGAGATCCAGGGACCCGGCCTCGGCCTCGCCGTCGATGTCTGGGACGACGACGGCCAGCCGCTCAGGCAGGAAAAGGGTGAGCTCGTCTGCACCAAGGCGTTCCCGGCGATGCCGATCGGCTTCTGGAACGATCCCGAAGGCAAGAAATACCACGCCGCCTATTTCGAGCGCTTCGACAATGTCTGGTGCCACGGCGACTTCGCCGAATGGACCGCCCATGGCGGCCTGATCATCCACGGCCGTTCCGACGCGACGCTCAACCCGGGCGGTGTGCGGATCGGCACGGCGGAAATCTACAATCAGGTCGAGCAAATGCCGGAAATCCTGGAAGCGCTGTGCATCGGCCAGGATTTCGACAATGATGTGCGGGTCGTGCTGTTCGTGCGGCTGGCGGCCGGCGTTGAACTCGACGCCGAGCTGGAAAAACGCATCCGCGCGAAAATCCGCAGCGGCGCGAGCCCGCGCCACGTGCCGGCTAAAATCGTCGCCGTCGCCGACATTCCACGCACCAAATCGGGCAAGATCACCGAGCTTGCGGTGCGCGACGTGGTGCATGGCCGCGCCGTCAAGAACAAGGAGGCGCTGGCCAATCCCGAAGCGCTCGAGCTGTTCCGCGACCTGCCGCAGCTGGCCGATTAGTTTCTCGAGGTCCAGGACATGCGATCCGTCACGCGTTCAAACGGAGCCGAGCATGGTTAACGAAATATCTCGCTCGAATTTACCTAGATTTCATGAGTGGTACACATCGGTAAATTTTTCTCGGTGCCGGTAAGGTTTTGTTAAGGGCCGACATCGATAGTCGTGCGTAACTTGAGGGAGAAATCCCGTTCCTCTAAATCCCAAGAGGATCTGAATTCGCTCAAGCCCCCGATGTACAGCAATCGATCATTCAAGGCGTCCTGTTGGACGCCTTTCTTTTGTGTGCCGAGCATGAGCCAAAGTGGACACCGGTTTGGGAAAATCCAATGCTCAAACAAAGAGATAGCGCGGCGACACGGACGACTGAAGATCCGCTGCCCTAATCCGCCAGCACGCGGGTCGACGGGAAGGCGACTTCGACCAGGGTGCCCTCGCCGGGTGTCGAGTTGATGGTGAACCGGGCCCGGTTCGCCTCGACCATGGCCTTGGTCAGCGGCAGCCCGAGACCGGTGCCGTCGCCGCGCCCGCGCTTAAGCGCGTTGAGCTGCTTGAACGGCTTGAGCGCCTGCTCGATCTCGGACTGGCTCATGCCGATGCCGGTGTCGCGCACGCGCATCACGACGTCGCCGGAGTTCTCGTAGGCTGTCGATACGATCACCTGGCCGCCGGCCTGCGTGTAGCGGATGGCATTCGACAGGATGTTCAGCGCGATCTGGCGCACGCTGCGCAGATCGGCCACCACTTCCGGCAGCCGGGAGGCGAAGCTGGAGCGGATGATGACGCGTTCGCGGTTGGCTTGCGGCTGCATCATCGCCACCGTCTCGGCCAGCGTGTCGTTGAGCGACACTGCCTCATAGGCCATCTCCTGCTGGCCGGCCTCGATTTTCGAAATATCGAGCAGATCGTTGACCAGGTCGAGCACATGGTTGCCCGACCGGTTGATGTCGCGCAGATAGTCGCGGTAGCGGTCATTGGCGACCGGTCCGAATTTCTCGTCGACCATCAGCTCGGAGAAGCCGATGATGGCGTTGAGCGGCGTGCGGATTTCGTGGCTGATGCGGGCGAGGAAGTCGGTCTTCTGCGAGGAAGCGCGCTCGGCCACGGCGCGCGCCTGGGTCAGATCCTCTTCGGCCCGCTTCCACTGGGTGATGTCGCGCACCACCGCGCAGAAGCCGCTGTCGTTGGGCAGCCTGCCGATGGTCATGAACAGCGGAATGAAGCGCCCCTGCGCCTCGCGTCCGATCACCTCGCGGCCGTCGTTGAGCACGCTCGCCACGCCGGGCTCGGACAATCCGTCGATATAGTCTCGCGCGGCGCGCTGGCTTTCGATCGCGAACAGCGAGACGAAGGGTTTTCCGGTCACCTCGTCGCTGTCGAAACCGAACAGCGCCTCCGCCGGTCGGCTGATCGAGCGGATCGTTCCGTCTCGGCCGATCAGCACGACGCCGTCGGTCGCGGTGTCGATGATGGTGCGCATCTCGGCAATGCGCGCCTTGAGCTCCGAAGTGTCCGGCTGCGTCTGGTCGTCGGCGGCACCTGCTGCCTCGTCGTCGCCGGAACGGCGCACGACCAGCATCAGCGCCTTGCCGCCACGCCATGGCACCGAGCGCAGAATGGCCTCGATCGGGAACTCCTGACCGTCACGCGTCTTCAACCGCAGCGCGTGGTCGGTTCCATCGGAGGCGCTGCCGTCGTAAGGATCGGCAAACAGCGCGTCGAGGCCACCGGCATCCTCCAGCTGGTCGAGCGTGTCATAGCCGGTCAGGCTGAGGAATTCCTCGTTCGCATAGTGAAGATCGTCGCCGGAATGGATCAGCAGCGGCACCGGCAGCTTGCCGAGGATCGAAATGTCCGGAGCCTTGTTGTCGTCCGCGGTCGAAAAAGCCGACGGCACGAACGCTTCGAGCTTGAGCGGCGGCACCGGCAGGCGCGGCCGCTCGACCGTCGCCGGCTCGACGTCGCCGGCATCGCCGATGCCATCGGTTGGCGAACCGGTTTCGTCGTCATCGGGTCGCGCCGAGTCCTCGCTGTCTTCTGCATCGCGGAAATCGGCGGCCGTCATGCTGTCGGCGTCTTCGGCGATCGATCGACTGGCGGCGTCGGTGGGCTCAGCGATCTCCTGCGCCGGTTTGTCCGGCTCGGAGACCGGCGCACCGTCGCCATCGTCGGCTACGTAGTCCCGGTCGGCATAGTCGAGCAGCGAGCCTGAGAGGTCGGACACGGTTGCTTGCGGCTGCTCACCGTCGAGCCTTGCGACATCCTTCTCGTCTTCGACATCGGTTTCGGTCGGTTCCGCCGCAGCCGGCTCTGCCGCAATTGCGGCAGCGGGCTGTTCTGTCGGGGGATTGTCCTTCTTGAGCCGCTCGCCGATCTCACGGAATGCACTGCGTTCCAGCGTCGACAGGCCTTTGTCGTTGGCCGGCTGCCTGTGCTCCGCCAACCGGATCACCTTGTCGGCTAAGCGCCGCTCCGGCTTCGGCACGATGGTCAGCGCCGGCACCTCGCCCTGGAACGGGTCGGTTTCGTCAGGCGTTTTGGCGACTTCCGGCTCGCCGGCCACGGGGACGTCGGCATTGGCGACAAGCGCCATGCCGATCGCTTCCGGATCGACCACCGCATCGCCGGTGCGAGCAACGCCGAAACCGCGAAAGCCTTCGAAGGCACGGCTGCGGCCGTAGACGGGCAGCGCCGCCAGGTCGACGGGTATCTTGAAATCGGTGCCGGCGACCGGCCACAGCACCGAGCGGCCGGACCAGGTATCGCGTCGGTCGAGCAGACCGGCGATGTCGCCGGTCGCATCGAGGTCGAAGGTGGCCGCGACGTCCCTGAAGCGCCGGCCGATCACATCGGCGGCAGGCTTGCCGACGAGTTCCGCGAATTCCGTCGACAGCGCACTGAATCTGCCCTCGGCGTCGGTGCGCCAGACGAAACGCAGGGGCGCCGCCGCGCGGTCGATCGAGGGGATGGCATTTTTGACCGGGGAGGCGGCCCTGACGGCATTTTGTGCGAAGCTTTCCGCCGAAGCATCCGCCTCGACAGGATCGGATGCATCCGGTCCCGGCTTTTGCGCCTCCTCCTCGCTGGCGCTGAAATACCAATGGTCATGCTGTGGAGGTATCCCGCCGGCCGCTTCCGGACCCTGCTCGGTTGAATCAGGCGCAGTTGAATGAGATCCGGTCGAATCGAGCCCAGTGGAATCGGGCCCACTGGAATCGGGAACATCATGCTCCGCCGACAGCGAAGTGTCTTCGTCGGCTGCCGCAACTGTCTGCTCTGCCGCAGCCGTTTTCGCGACTGTTGCCGGCGGGTTGTCCTGTTGTGCTTTTGGCGGGACTGCGGCATCGGCCGCCGCCCCTGCGCTGAGCACGCCAGCAGGGGCTGCTTCGGAGTCCAGCTGGTTCTCGTCGATCACCACCAGCAGGTGCCGCTCGTCAGTCAGCCGGGCGAGGCCGGCCGGGTAGGAAGCGGTGCCGCCAGGAACGAGGCGTTTGACGACGCGACCGCTCTCGTTCGCAACATCGGCGACAAGCGCTGTCAGCGTTTCGGGCAGGATGCCGAGTGCCGAAAAACCATCGGAAGCGGCCTCTATGTTGCCGTTGGCATCGACGAAGGCGATGAAATGACCGTCTTCGGTAAAGCCGCTGATGGCCCGAGCGGCAAGCTCGGCGGCGCTGCGCGAGCCGGTCTGCGTCGCCGGCACCGCCAGCATGATGGCGTTTTCGCCGTCAGGCATTGTCACCGCGCTGGCCAGAAAGCCAACCGCGCGGCTGGTCAGCCCGGTTGCCAGCCGCACCGTGATGGCGCGGTCGCGGCCGATCTGTGGAAAACCGCTTGTCGCCATGATCTGGCGCCTGGCGATCGGCGGCAAGCCGGCCGAGGCGCCGATGATCGCCTCGATGTCGGGGTAGCCGAACACCGCTGCCCCTGGTCCGTTGGCCCAGATCACCTGTTCGAGGTCTGCCGACAAAAGAGCGATCGCGTCGCCGGCGGCAAAGCGCTGGCGGACCGCGTCGAGCACGGCGACGTCGAGGAAGGAGTAGTTTTCAGACGGCATGCGCTTTGGGAACCCTTACGAAGCGGGCAGTTTGCAGTTAACGCTTTGTTAATAAAAGCCGACGGTGCGAAGGTCCACAAGCCATAGCGTGCAACCGCCGGAATCTCTGGGCGCGTGGTTAACGCTGGGAGAGAAAATTTATGGTGCGCTGCAACAAAGATATTGCAATGCACAAGATTTGCCTTTATATTGCCATCATACATGAACGAGACGGCTTTCCTATCGAAGCCGCTACCACTGCAAAGACTGCAAAGGATGGAAAATTGTCCAGGACCAAGACCGCTGATACTATCGAAAACGTTGAATTCCCGAGCTTCGACGCTTCCAAGGCCACCGACCAGATCCGTGCTTTCGCCGAAAAGGGCGTCGAGCAGTCGAAAGAGGCCTATGCCAAGCTGAAGACCGGCGCCGAAGAGACCCAGAAGGCCCTTGAGTCCACCTTTGAGACCGCCAAGACCGTTTCCAACGACCTGTCGCTCAAGACCATTGCCGCTCTGCGCGCCAATACTGAAGCCGGCTTGTCGCATTTCGAAGCTCTGATCGGCGCCAAGTCGCTGTCGGAAGTCGTCGAACTGCAGACCGCATTCCTGCGCAAGCAGGTCGAGATGACTGTCGAGCAGGCAAAGGATTTCCAGACCGTCGCCTCCAAGGCGGCCGAGGACGTCTCCAAGCCGATCAAGACCGCCTTCGAGAAGGCGATGAAGGAAGTTAAGATCGCATAATATTTGCGCATAGTTCGAAGATGCAACAAAAGGTCGCATTTCTTCGAACAGGATTATGTGAGATATAGTGGTCCAAGCGAATACCCGGCGGGTGGAACCTCCTCCCTCTGCTCTCCGGGATGACCAGCCAGCACCTCCTCCCGCTGGCTCGGAACAGGAAAAGGCCGGCACCTCCTCCCGCCGGCCTTTTTCTTTGCCCGGCCAATATGATGTCGGTGCCGGAGCACCCTTTGCCTACAGCGCCGGGCGCCTTCCTGGACGCGCAAAGCACGCTGCGGAACCCTGGGATTTTGCGCATGATCCCCAGCGAAATCGATTCTGATTTTCCGGGCCGTGCGCGGCCAAAAGCCTTGAATTAAACTCCGATAGCCCGTATGGACGCATCGCCGAACGACAGAGCGGGTCTCGGAGGATGAACGTTCCATCCCGCTCAGGCGAACGTGCCGTTGTAGCTCAGATGGTTAGAGCGCCGGATTGTGGATCCGGAGGTCGCTGGTTCGATCCCAGCCAACGGTACCATTGGTGCACGGTCGCCTTCTTCGGTTTCGGCCGCTTCTCTTGGCTACAGATGTCCGTTCTTACGGAGGGACCGGTCGGTGCCCCGCTTGGTTCGGATTCCTGATGCATGTTGCGCAAAAGCATGCCCTCGGGCCTGACCCGAGGGTGCGCAGCGTAAAGCGCTTCGCATGAATTCCTTCAAACGCGACGCGCTTTAGCCTTTGTCGAGCTTCTGAGTAACGGCGATGTGATGCGAGATTTAGTTACCCACCATCTCAGGCGACACGTGCGGCGAAGATGTCCTTCTTCACCACCGCATGCACCCCCCAGTTTCCATCGACGACCTGGGTGATGCCGAAGTCTACTCCGATCGACATCAGGGAAATCGCCTCGTCCTCTGTCAATCCTTTGGTTGTCATGAGGAAGTGGCGCATCTTCCGGAACGCATCGCGCAGCGCTCTGTCGACAGACGACTTCGAATAGATGTCGCTCTGAGCGCTCGGTCCCAGTTCCTCAAGATAGTTGGCGTAGGAAAACCCATGCACCAGCCAGTCCGTTTGCGTCTCGAGCATGGGGTAGTTGAGCTCCTCGAGCGGTGTGCCGGCTAGGTCCGCTTTCTTGTGCAAGATGAGCTGGAACGTGCCGGTGAGCGAGCATTCGATCGCCGTGCCGCATAATTCGCTGTCGCCTTGGCTGGCATGGGGATCACCGACCGAGAGCAGCGCGCCGTCGACGGAGACCGGATAATACATCGTGGCGCCCTTGCCGATGCGCCAGTTATCGATGTTGCCGCCGGTGTAGCTGGGCGGGATGGTGTCTACGACGTCCGCTTCTTTCGGTGCCAGTCCGATCGTGCCGAAATGCGGGCGAATTGGCAGTCTCACGCCCTTCAGCACATCGTAGTTTCGTTTGGTCAGGCTGTGGTCGACCGGAACCCCGGGATAGTCGATCGTGTCATGCCTGACGCCAAACGGGTCAGTCTGCGGCACCCATTGGAAATTGTAGACCGCTTCGGCCCAGCTTTTGCCGCCGGCAACGTCGACCTCGTAGATGGTGACGACCTCGCGCTTGGTGCCGCCAAGGAGATCATTGTAGTGGAAGCCCCAATTGGCCGCCGCGTTGGAGCCATATGATTTGCCGCTGAACTTGGGATTGCCAGAGGGACGCGGCCCGCAATCGAGAATCCGCACCTCTAATATGTCGCCCGGCTCCGCGTTGCGGACATAGACCGGGCCAGTCATGATGTGCACGCCCTGCCCCTCACCAGAACCTTTCTTGTACTTGGCCGGGTCGGTAGGGCCGGCACCGCGGCGGTCGACGCCCTTCTTCTCTTTCGTCCAGAGATAGACGCTCTCTGCACCCTCGTCGCCGTCAACCATGCGCTCCAGGTCATCGCCCGCATGGTGGGTGAGCGACTCGATCGTGACGATGTCGCCGGAATTGACCTCGATGCGCGGCTTCAGCGATTTGCTGAAGTAGCCCCAATGCACGGTCTCGGCGTTGGCCGGCAAATAATGATAGGCGCGTTGTGCAGGCAGCTTCGATGACGTGGCCTGCGCCAGTGCGGGTGTGACCAGCGAGATGCCACCGGCGCCCAGCGTGGCCAGACCGCTGGCCGCGAACAGGCCCCCCTTCAGAAAGCCGCGTCGCTCGGCATTTAGATCTTGCTTCAACTTGTTATAGTGAAGCTCGAAATGCGGACAGCTGATATCATCGCCTTTGCACATGAACAGTCCCCTTGTTTTTGTTGGAAGGAATGTGCGCGATTTTATGCATCACGCGCGCCATCGGCAATCCAGCCAGCCGGCCGCGAAATCAATGCATCGCGCTGTTGCCTAAATAAATACGGGTCAATTCAATGGCTTATGCTCACGCCGGCAAGACCGGCGAGCTTGAGCTCCGCCTGGTGACAGGGTAAAGTCAAGAGATTGTTCGCATGCGCACAAATACTGTCGCCGGCGTCGCGCTAAAGTGAATCTCGGCGGGCGGGTCGCCTGATGGACGTAACGCGCCCCGGAAAGGCCGCTGCAGTATGCAACAAGGACCCTCTTCTCTTATGGTTGCGGCTCTGCGATCGATCGACCATCTGCCCCTCGAACACCGCGACAAGGCGTGGCTCGACTGGTTTGAGGAGCTTTCGCTTTCCGCGTCTGTCGACGACCAGCCGATCCCGAGAGGCACCATGCACCTGCGGGCAGCGAACGCCACCACGCGCCTCGCCGACGTCTCTGGTACACCCCAGCGCATCGTGCCGATGCGCCGGGACCACGGGATTCTATTCGCTCTCATCGTTGCTGGGCGCGGGCGTCTTGTCGCCCCGCACCAGGCGTTCGATCTCGCTGACGGCGACATGATGGTGCTCGGCACGGCCGACGACTGGTCTATGACCTTTCGCAGTGACTTCCGCGCGTTCATACTTCAGGCGGCCGCCGGTCCGCTTGGAGCACGGCTGGGCCGCAGCGGCATCCGCTTGCCGAAGGTGCTAGGCAGCACCGTCGTCGCTGCGGTTGCGAAATCCGCATTGCGAACGCTGGGCTCCAATCTCGAGACTTCCGGTGCGGCCGATCTGACAGCCGCCGAAGTGGCTTTGACGGAACTCGTGGCAAGCGCCCTGCTTGGCGAGGTACGCGAGCCCGCTGGCAGCCTGACCGGGGTGCAAACGGCGCATTTCAGGCGCGTCGCGGCGACGATTGACGCCCGGCTGTCGGACCCGGATCTGGCCTTGGCCCTGATCGCGAGACTGGAAGGGCTTTCCATACGCTACGCGCAAAAACTGTTCGAGGGGCGCGGCGAAAGCTTCTCCGAATATGTGCGCCAGCAGCGCCTCGAACATTGCCGCATCGACCTGGCGGATCCCAACCATGCACATGAAAGCGTGGCCGCGATCGGACAGCGCTGGGGCTTTCGCGATCAATCGCATTTCAGCCGCACTTTCGGCGCGACGTTTGGAATGAGTCCCAGGCAGGTGAGGCGCGCTAGGTCGCAGACGGAGGAAGCTTATCCGCTGCGAGGCAAACCGGACGGCCGCAAGTCGGCGGCGGCGCGGCCGGCCCCGATGCTGCGGGCCGCTGTGGATCGCCCACCAACGGCAAGAGCCCGCGAACGCACGGACCATTGGCATTTGCCAGCAACAGCGGAGACCGTGCATTGGGGCTTTTTCAGCCGCTCGCTGCCTCCGGTGTTGCGCGTCGATCCGGGCGATTCAGTCACCGTTGAGACACTCACTCAGCACGCGGGCGACGACTGGCAGCGGATGGTGGCGGGTGACAGCGGGGCTGAAAGCGTGTTCGATTGGTCACCCGAACACAAGCGCGTCGACCGTCGCGGGGCCGGTCCGGCAAACGCTTCCATCTTCGGGCGCGGCGCTGGCGAGGGGTTCGGCGTTCACATCATGACTGGCCCGATCTATGTGCGCGGCGCCGAGCCCGGCGACGTGCTCGAGATCGAGTTCGTCGAAATTCGGCCACGGCCGAGCGCTGCCTTTCCCGGCAAGGCCTTCGCATCGAACGTATCGGCGTGGTGGGGGTATCAGTATCACGACCTTCTGGACCGGGATGCCAAACGCGAAACGGTGACTATCTTCGAGATCGACATGCGGTGCCCGGCCGCAGCGCGGCCGCTGTACAGCTACGAATGGCAGCCGCAGACCGACCCCTTCGGCGTTGTCCACGCGACGATCGACTATCCTGGCATACCCGTCGACCACAGCAAGGTTTCGCATCGCGACTTGAGTGGTAGCGGCGTGCGCATACCGGCGCGCCTGCATTTCGGGTGCATCGCGGTGGCTCCGCGCGAGGCCGACCTGGTCGATTCCATCCCGCCGGGCTATTTCGGCGGCAATATCGACAATTGGAGGATCGGAGCCGGCGCGAAGCTTTATTTGCCCGTTGCGGTTCAGGGCGCACTGCTCTCGCTCGGCGATGGGCATTTCGCGCAGGCGGACGGCGAGATCAACGGCACGGGTCTTGAGTGTTCGCTGACCGGCGACATCATCATCAAGCTGCACAAGGCGGGCGAAGTGTGCCCGGCTTTCCTGCGCGGTCTCAACTCGCCGCTCATCGAAACCGAGCACAGCTGGGTGATACAGAGTTTTAGCCATCCCAACTACCTCAGGGACCTCGGCAGCAACGCGCAGTCGGACGTCTACAAGACATCCACCATCGAGTTGGCGCTGCGCAACGCCTTCCGCCAGACGCGCCGATTCATCATGCAGACATACGATCTCACGGAGGACGAGGTGTTGAGCATCATGTCGCTTGCCGCCGACTTCGGCATTACGCAAGTCGCCGACGGAAATTTCGGCGTGCACGCCACGATCACCAAGGCCGTGTTCGGCGAGCGACAGCACAGCCAGCGTACCGCTCGCCCCTGACCACCCATGATCAGAGATCACGCAGCGGTTTCATTGGTGGCGTGTGCCCTCACAACTCCGTGGCGTGCTCTTTTAGTGTCACCTCAAGCGCCTGGCTTAGCGGCACCGCCTTGGAGAATAGGAAGCCCTGAGCAGTTCTGCAGCCGAGCTTGTACAGAAT